>JALXAE010000209.1 GCA_026992355.1 Syntrophobacterales bacterium
CCGTGGGTTTGAGCGAGGAATGTTATCCTGACCTGTCCATTATGGACCTTCCCAATGTGTATCCTTACATAATAAACGATCCGAGTGAAGGTACGCAGGCAAAGCGCCGATCTTACTGCTGTATCGTTGATCATCTCACCCCGGTTTACGGGAACGCTGACCTTTACGAAGATTTGGCTGAGGTGGAGCTTCTTTTGAAGGAGTACGAAGAGGCGAAGTTGGAGGATCCCGGAAAACTTGGTGTATTAAGACCAATGATCTGGTCGGCCGTGAAAAAGGCGGATCTGGATAAGGATTTGAATGTTAACGAAGAAGAGGTTTTTAAGGACTTCGACAGCTTTCTGGAAGTTCTTCACGCTCATCTGGGAGAAATAAGCGATACGATGATAAACGACGGACTGCACATTTTGGGCGAAGTTCCCTCCGGGAAAAGACTCGTTGAATACATCGTTCAGCTTACCAGACTTCCAAACGGGGATGTTCCATCTTTGAGATTTTCGGTTCTGGAAACCATGGGGTTCGACTACGAAGAACTCCAACGAAATGCAGGCAGAGAATTCGGGGGAACGGCTAACGAGCGAGGGTGGATGATTATTCGGGAGGCTCACGACCTGTGTCTGTCTCTGGTAGAGAAGACTCTTTTGGAGCACGGTTTAAGCGAAGCGGGAGGTTGGTCTCGTAAAAAGGGCGTACTTCCGAAAGAGGAAATCATTGAAAAAGTAATCGTCGAGGAGCTGGGTAAGCCCCACGAAGGTGTGAAGAAAGTTCTGCTTTACATAGTGGAAAAGTTAATTCCCAAGCTTTTTGGAACCCGTGATGAAGTAAAGTCGGTAATTGGCGCTCTTGAGGGCAAGTTCGTACTGCCGGGTCCTTCTGGTGCCCCCACGAGGGGACAGGCTGACATTTTGCCAACGGGGCGCAATTTTTACTCCGTTGATCCCTTTAAAATTCCTTCTCATTCGGCGTGGGAGACGGGAGTGAGATTGGGCGATGCCCTTATTGAAAAGTGTCTTAAAGAGACGGGAAAGTATCCCGAAAGTGTTGGAATCGTGCTCTTTGGCGGTTCGACCATGAGAACCAAAGGGGACGATCTGGCGGAGATTCTTTACCTTATGGGGGTTAAACCAGTGTGGCAACGGGGAAGTGGAAATGTGATAGGTCTGGAGGTTATTCCTCTTGACGAGTTGAAACGGCCAAGAATTGATGTCGTTCCCAGAATAAGCGGTTTTTTCAGGGACGCTTTTCCGAATCTCGTTGAGTTGATAGACGACGCCGTGAAAATGGTTGCGTTGCTTGAAGAGAAGCAGGAGTTTAACCTTTTGCGGAAGCATGTTTTTAAGGATGTTGAACTTTATCGGGCGCGCGGATTGACGGAGGAGGAAGCCTTTCGGGAGGCAACGCTTAGAATCTTCGGGTGTCCTCCCGGCAGTTATGGTGCCGGGGTGGCTGAACTGATAGAAACCAAGCGTTGGAAAACTCAGAAAGATCTGGCAGATGCCTACATTGAGTACTCTTCTCACGCTTACGGCAAGGAAGTTTACGGGAGTAAGAAGTCTGACGCGTTTAAGCGTCTTCTCTCCAGAATGGACATCACGGTGAAAAACGAGGATTCAAGGGAATACGATCTGTTCTCCTGTACCGATTACTACAATTATTACGGTGGGTTGATCGTTGCTTCCAAGGTCGTTCGGGGAAAACCGCCTTTGGCACTTGCGGGAGACAGTTCCAATCCGTATCGGGTGGTGATGCGGACTACTCAGGAGGAGGCAAAACACATCTTCAGGTCGAGGCTTCTCAACCCAAAGTGGATTGAGGGCATGAAAAGGCACGGGTTCAAGGGAGCTGGCGATATATCCAAGGTGGTTGACATCGTTCTGGGATGGTCTGCCACTGCGGATGTTGTGGAAGACTGGATGTACGAAAGGTTGGCCCACAAGTACGCTCTTGATCCTCAGATGCAGGAGTGGATGAAGTCAGTAAACCCCTATGCCCTTGAAAACATTTTGAATAAGCTTCTTGAGGCGATCAAGCGGGGATTGTGGAAAGCCAGCGAGGATGTCGAAAAACGCCTTCGTGATGCCTATCTGGAGCTTGAGGGCATTATTGAAGAGGCGGGAGAGTAACGCTGGATACTTTCGCGGTCGGCGGTTTGCACTTGATTTGGGTTCGTCGGCGTGAAGGTTGCCGTCTGGTGGGAACTGTATTGGACTCTCTGTGAAGGAATAGATTTTTTTGTTTACTATTACTTCGTTATCAATTCATCAACCGTAGAACATAAAAGATACTAGCCTTTTACCGTTGTAATATGAGTTTGAGCTTTTTTGAACATTCAAAAGTGGTTTGGTGTTAGAAGAGGAGGTGAACCATGTTAAAGATGAAGCTTAGCACCAAGCTCGTTCTTTCCTTTTTACTCGTAGGGCTTTTACCTTTTGCCGTTCAGGGTATCGTGTCTTACACGAAGAGCGCTAGAGCTTTGCGTGAGAGGAGCTTTGCTCAGTTGGAGGCAGTAAGGGATATAAAGAAAGCGCAAATTGAAAGCTTTTTCGACGAACAGCGTGAAAACATCAGCGTTCTGGTTGACACCGTTACGAGCCTGAAAAAAACGGCGGTATCTCACCTCATCACTGATCTTGACCTCAAGAAACGCAGGGTGGAGGGTTTTTTTAAAAGAATTTACGAAGACATTAAGACATTGTCTGAAAGACCGGACATTTTTGCCATACTCCAGAGATTGGAACTTTTTGAAAAACAGCTGGGGCTTGAAGCAGACGAGCCCTTTGACTTTTCAAAAGACGAAAAAACATACGAAAGCATCGTTAAAGACTTTGAGGGCCCTCTTAAGGGTTATCTTAAAAGCTACGGTTATTACGACTTATTTTTAATAGACGCTGATCGTGGCAGGGTTCTCTTTACGATAGCCAGAGAAAGCGATCTAGGGACCAACCTTTCGAGCGGGCCCTACAAAGAGGAAGGGCTTGCAAGGTTGTGGAAGAAGATCGTGAAGACTCAAACCGTAGCCATAGAGGATTTTTCCCCTTATACGCCCAGTGGCGGAGTGGAAGCGGCTTTCGTGGGAGGACCTGTGTTTGATAAGAAAGGAAAACTTGCGGGAATCGTGGCTCTGCAAATTCCCGTCGAACCCATTCACGACATCGTGCACAACAGAGCAGGGCTGGGAAAGACAGGCGAGACCTTTTTGGTTGGTAGAGCTTTGACGGGAAACTGGGAGTATCGCAGTGATCAGATAGTCAGAAAGGGAAAAATAGGTCAGCGGATCAGAGAAAGATATCTCAATACCCTGCTTGGAAGAGCCGACAGACGGGGAGTCTCCGTTGAAACCAACTCAAAGGGCGAACTTGAACTCGTGTGTTTTGACACCCTTAAGATAAAAGGGCTCAGCTGGAAAATATTTTCCGTAGTCTCTTACGAAGAAGCCATTACCCCGAAGTTTGGAGAAGGAGGAGGAGATTTCTACGCCCGATTTATAAAGAAAAAGGGTTACTACGACCTGTTCTTGATACACCCAAACGGAAAGATTTTTTACACCGTTGCCCGTGAACCCGATTATCAGACCAACATCGTTAGTGGAAAGTACTCTTCCACTAATCTTGGCAGGCTGGTGAGAAGTGTTCTCAAGACTAAAAAGTTCGGCTTTGCGGACTTTGAACCCTACGCTCCAAGCAAGGGCGAACCTGCGTCCTTCATAGCTCAACCGGTAATGTCAAATGGTAAAGTGGAAGTCGTCGTCGCTTTGCAGATTTCTCTGGATCGCATCAACCGAATAATGCAACTCCGTTCTGGAATGGAAAAAACGGGAGAATCTTATCTGGTTGGACCCGACAGGTTAATGAGGTCTGATTCCTATCTGGATCCTCAAAACCATTCGGTAAAAGCTTCCTTTGCGAATCCTGCCCTCGGGTGTGTTGACACCGAAGCCGTGAGCGAAGCGCTCAGTGGAAAAACGGGGGCTAAAATAATCAAAGATTATAGAGGAATGCCTGTTTTGTCGGCTTACGCTCCGGTAAAATTCAGCAATACCACCTGGGCACTGCTTGCGGAAATTGACGAAGCGGAGGCTTTTGCGGCTGTGCACGCCGTGAAAGTGTTAATGGGAGTAATAGGAATAGTTGGCGTGATAGTTATCGTGCTTTTTGCGTTCTTTGTAGCGTGCGGTATTACTAGGCCCATAAACAGAATGATAGAGGGCTTGGGTGAAAGTGCGGAGCAGGTTTCTTCTGCTTCTGGAGAGATTTCCAACGCAAGTCAGCATCTTGCGGAAAGCGCGTCCGAGCAAGCGGCGTCAATAGAAGAAACATCGGCCGCTTTAGAAGAACTTAATGCCATGACTCGACAAAATGCGGAGAATTCAAAAAGCGCCAACGACATGGTGCAAAATACCCGAGGTATAATGGGGGAGGCGGAACGATCAATGACAGAGCTTGCGGGGTTTATGGAGGAAATCACAAAGGCAAGCGAAGAAACTTCCAAGATAGTCAAAACAATTGATGAAATAGCATTTCAGACCAATCTGTTGGCTCTAAATGCTGCGGTGGAGGCTGCAAGAGCAGGAGAAGCAGGAGCAGGATTTGCCGTCGTTGCTGATGAGGTCAGAGGCCTTGCTTTGAGAGCAGCGGAAGCTGCCAAGAGCACCTCGGAGTTAATAGAAAGTACTATTGTAAAGGTCAAAAGGGGTTACGAACTGACGGTGAAAGCCAACGAATCTTTTAAAAAAGCCGTAGGAAGTTCACTTGAAGTTACGAAACTCATAGAGGAAATAAGCAGAGCGTCAGATAGACAGGCTTCTAGCATGGAAGAAATAGCAAAGGCTATAAAGGATATAGATAAAACAACTCAATTAGTTGCTTCCAGCTCCGAAGAATCGGCTTCTACCGCTGAAGAGCTCAGCGCTCAGGCCTTTTCACTCAGGAAACACGTGGAAAATCTAATAGAGATGATCGGCGGATGTGACGGCAGTTATGTTGGGAAAGCAAAACCCTCGAAAGACACGGCCCATCTTCCAAAAGCCTTAACTCAAGAATCTCCAACTTTGTTGTTGCCGAAAGGAAATAAATAAAATGCATTGTGCATGGGGCGGACTGCCGCCCGGCTTGCCTTTATACCATGGCTATTTGAACTCCAGTTTATCAAAGTTTGTTATAACGTATCCGTATGAAAACTCCTCCGATTGTGAGGTTAATCGAAAATGGAAAAACTACAAATGGGCCAATTAAAATGCTCCCAATCGGGCAGTAATCGTGGCTCTTTTTAGTGTATTTACTGTTGCGTTTTAATACCATAGATACTGAGATGTCCATTCGGAGGTATGATGAGACATTCAGGTGTTTTAACGGCTTGTCATGATGAGTGTGTATACGATCAGACGGTGCTTGTGATTATAAAGGAGGAGTTTCGGGCGTTGAAGTTAAATAGCTCGGTTTCACTTATATGCCACTATAGCGGGATTTCAGATACGGGTAGTGAGGGCTACGATCCTGAAAGCAAGGGCTAAGGTAGAAACAGGTGTGAATTACGTAAAAAGTAACGCTCTGTCCTGCACTCCTAGGGGTGCAGGACAACTCCATACATCGCTAACTTAACTCCTATCATCAGTACGGCTCAAGAAGAGGGAGCAGTATACTTTCAAATCGACAATATCAAAACGAGCAAATGTCGCGACGAATTTTGCGGATTCAGGCTTTGACGATTTTTCCGTACGGATCAGAAAGGCCTTTCGTGGCATTTCTCGTATCTACCACCAGTTTTGCGTGTCTAACTATGAATCCAAAATCATAGAAAGAATGGTCTGTTACAATAATCACCGCATCAAAGGAGGAAATAGTTTTTTCATCAAGCCTTATTGATTTCATAGTGAAATCATACTTTCGTGTTGGCCGCAACTCGGGAATATGAGGATCATGATATGAGACTTTCGCTCCTCCTTCCATTAACATGTCGATTATTGGATAGGCTGGTGATTCCCTATCATCATCAACATCCTTTTTGTAAGCAATACCAAGTACCAGAACAGAACTTCCCTTCAAACATTTCCCTCGATCATTCAGTGCCTTGACCAAGCGATCAACCACATAGCGTGGCATAGAAACATTTACTTCCCCGGCTAGTTCTATAAATCTAGCCGTAAAGTCATACTCCCTGGCTTTCCAAACTAAATAAAAGGGATCTATAGGGATACAATGTCCCCCAAGTCCGGGGCCTGGATAAAACGGAGTAAAGCCAAAAGGTTTGGTTGATGCTGCATCTATCACTTCCCAGATGTCTATACCCATTCGCTGAGCCAAAACTTTCATCTCATTAACCAGAGCAATATTCACGCTACGATAAATATTTTCGAGAAGCTTGGCAAATTCGGCCACTTTAGGCGAAGAAACTGTTACCACCCGCTCTGTAATTTTCTCATAGAGCGCCCGAGATACAGCCAAACAGCGCTCTGTAACACCACTTACAAGTTTCGGGATATTTCCGGTATGGTAGTGAGGATTTCCAGGATCTTCTCTTTCTGGCGAGTAAGCCAGGAAGAAGTCCTTCCCAACTTTAAAACCGTATTTTTCGAGAATAGGCAAAAGATGTTCTTCTGTAGCACCAGGGTAAGTGGTACTTTCAAGCACAACCAACTGACTTTTCCTAAGGGTTCTCCCTATTTGCTCTGCCGTATTGAAAACGTACCGCATATCTGGCTGTCTATGAGGAGTAAGAGGCGTAGGAACACATATCAACAAACAATCGGCCTCAGAAAGACGACCAAAATCATGGCTAAAGTCGGCCATTTTTCCATCGAGGAGTGTTTTTATTTTGCTAGAGGGCACGTGCTTTATGTAACTTTTTCCCTTAAGCAAGCAGTTTATCTTTTGAGAATCCACATCAAAACCAAGAACATTAAATCCAACTTCCCCAAACCTCAGCAAAAGTGGAAGCCCCACATATCCAAGTCCTATAATTCCAATTATTGCTTCAAATCTGTTTATGGAGCCGATTATTTTTTCAACCACGTCAGGTTCTCCCGCTTTTATATCCAAGGTTTTGCTTTACATGATACATAAAAACTTTTACCCTTTCTCAAACTGTCATTAAATAAACTGTATCAAACTTTTAAGTATTTTTAGTGAAAAATTGTAACTTTGGAGGGCAACTATGAAAGGCAGAAAGTTCATAGCTGTGATCGCTGTACTGGTAGGCATGGTATTGGTGATATACAGCTGTCAGAAAAAAGCAAGGGTAACATCGTCGGAAGCCCACAAAATAAAGCTTTACCAAGCTAAAGAGTTTCCAAATCTAAAGAACCTACAGGGGTTTAGCCAGGAAGCTCTAACTCTCCATCTCGCTTTATATAAAGGCTACGTGAAAAAAACTAATGAGTTAATTCAGAAAATGCAAGAAATGGTAAAGGAGGGTAAAGCAAATAGCCCTGAATTTGCAGAACTCAAAAGGCGCTTTGGTTTTGAATTCGACGGCATGAAATTACACGAGCTTTACTTCGAATCTATGGGAGGAGGGGCAACATTAAATCATAATTCCAAACTTTATAAAGCAATCGTTGCAAACTTTGGTAGTTTCGATGCATGGAAAAAAGACTTTATAGCTACGGCCATGATACGAGGCTCCGGCTGGGTAATCCTTTATTACGATCCTTCAACAGGTCGACTCATGAATGCTTGGATAAACGAACATCACGAAGGGCACCTTGTCAATTGTAAAATCATATTCCCAATGGATGTGTTTGAACATGCATATATGATTGATTTCAGGCTTAACAAGAAAGAATATGTGGAAACTTTTCTTAAAAATTTGAATTGGGATATTGCTATAGCAAGATTCGAAGGGACCTCAATCCAGAAAAAGCACAAAGAAAAAACCTCACAAGAAAAGGGGGTCACCTCAAAATCAGAAAAAACTCAGCAAAAAAATAAAGTGGAAAAAGAGAAAACTCTTTCCAAAGAGTGAGGTGCCTGATGGTTTTGCAGGAAAAAATTGTCGAGTCTCTAAAATTCCAACGAAATAAGTGGATAGACGATTTTAGCGAAGATAGTTTGGTTAGCCATACTAATCTTTTGGAGATTTCTCTTATTTCTCTGTACAACCGGTTAATCAATCTTCTCCATGTAGATGCAGAAGTATTCAGGGCTAATGGTACAGTAATGGCCTTTGGGGATTTTGGTAAAGGTTTTATTGGTCCATTTCAGCCAATACCGGTTTTGTTTCTCAAAAGCGAAGAGTGCAGGGTTCAAAGTGAGTGGCTAGATGAAATAGTGAATCCTTTGATAGATGCTGGATGGAAAGTGTCTTATAGAGAATACACTGTCAGTGAACTTCTGGAGCAATTAGACAGAGATCCTGAATTACTTCAAGATATAACATCCGCTAGATACATTTCAGGCAGTCGCGCTCTCGCGGAAGAACTGGAATCCCATGTCGCTAAATGGTTTGAAAACAACAGAAAATTTTACCTTGGAAAGTTACAAGCAAACTGGGCAGAACGTGCGTCTTCAGAAATTGGTGAAAAGATGTGGATTGAACCAAATCTAGAATCGTTTCCTGGAGGGCTAGAAGACATTCGTATACTAAAAACTGCTTTACCCCTGATGGGATATACCGGTCTGGACGATGCTGTCCGGAACGGTTTGATAGATCTCGAAGATAATGAAATCCTGAGGCGCACAGAAAAACTGTTTATCAGAATACTCAATTTTCTCCTCTCCAAAAACAATAATAACCTTACAATCTCAATAAAACTCCAGGAAGATATTGCCAAGGCATTTGGCTACACCCCGAGAGCAGGTTTTTCGGAAACGGAAGAATTTTTAAAGGATATTCATAAGTCTTTTTTCGACATTCAGAGAATTTCTCAGGTCTTCTGGGGAATAGTTGAACAGGAGCACATATCGGAAACGATTTCAATCACACGCACACAAGTTCTTGAGCCTGGTATAACTGTTTCTGATCGCTTTTTAGAAGCAGACTCGGAAGTATTTCAACTGAATCCAGAAAACTTTATTAAAATTTTCCGCCTGGCTGCTCAACAGGGCCTTCTGGTCGGCTCAAACACATTGCGCTGGTTAAGAAGTTTTCGTAACATTTTAGAAACAATGGCGGGAAACAGAAAAGCCCTTGAAGAATTCCTCCAACTAATACACGCTGATTCACCCGAACTTCAAGTCTTCAGGCAATTCCACAATATGGGGTTTCTGGGGTGCGTAATCCCCGAATGGAATGCAATTGTAGGCTTGACACAGCACGACATGTTCCATAGCTACCCTTTTCATGAACACGCCCTAAGAACCCTCGGCGAAGTAAAAAAAGTAATGATCGGGGACTATGCCGAAGAGGAAAAAGAGTTATCGTCCGTTGCCAGAAAACTGAATGATCCCAGATGGCTTTACATAGCAGCTCTCTTACATGACATAGGAAAGAGTAGCGGTCAAAATCACGCTCTTAAAGGCGGAGAGATGGTACCAGCCATTGCCCGACGTCTTGGGATGCTTCCCGAAGAAAGTGACACTGTACAGTTCCTTGTTGCCGAGCATACTTTGTTAATGGACAGCGCTTCCATGCGGGATATTGGTGATGAGGAGATGTTAGCCAACTGTACGCTCACAATAGGCGATCAGTTAAAACTCGATCAATTGATTATTCTCACCTTTGCAGACCTTAAAGCCACGGGATCTAAGGCCTTTCAGAAATGGCAACAAAGCCCCATAATGTTTCTTTATGAAAGGCTATCCCAAATATTAGAAAAGGGCGAACCCAGCCCTCGAATTATCGCTGATAGAATTGAACAAATAAAAACTCTCATTAAAAATGAAATCTCCGACCTGATGGATGAATCGGAGGTTGTGTCACAGCTCTTCGAAGTCGCTCCAAGATATCTTCTTTCTGTAGAGCCTCAGGAAATTGCCCGCCATTTACGTATGGAATGGCAGTTACTCCACAGTGAAGATCCCTTCGTATTCGATGTAAAAAAACAAGATAATAACTGGGTGGTTACAATACTCAGTGAAATGATTCCATGGCTTCTATTTAAATCTGCAGGTTTGATGACCTTACACAATATTGATATATCAGCAGCCCAGGTGTTTCTTAAAGAAAATAATATTGTAATCCTTATCTTCTGGTGCACTCCCCGGGAGGAGTTCATGGAGCCAAAATGGAGCGAGGTGGAAGAAGATTTAAAAAAACTTTTAACATATAGGCTGGCTTTAGATTGCCGTCTGTCGAAATACTTCAAAGAGCATCCATTTCATTCCCAGTATCCCGTTAGATCTCAGAGCCATATAGTTGTTGATAATGAATCATCGGAAAATTACACAATACTGGAAATTTTTACAAATGATAAACCTGGCCTTCTTTATACAATAACCAAAACCCTGGCAGATATGGACGTTAGAGTTTATGTAGCTAAAATAACTACACGCGGCAACCAGGTTGCAGACGTATTCTATGTAAAGAACCACCTGGGAAATAAATTATTGGACAAAGACCAATTGGATGAGCTCACATGGGCTCTAAAATACAGCCTAGATGGAATGGACACTTGATAGCTAATCTAAATCCGAGAGAGGTTATTAAATGAGTAGCAAGCCGGTACTACTTGAAAAAGACGGTTCCATAGGTTTCATCATCTTAAACAGACCTAAAAAAAGAAATGCTCTATCCATTGAGGTAATGGAACTTTTAACTTCTTACCTGGAAGCTCTGGAAAAGGACATGGACGTAAAAGTAGTTATTCTCCAAGGTAATGGCCCGGTTTTTTCTGCGGGTCATGATTTGAAAGAAATGATGAGGAGTGATGCTGATATCCATGACTATCGAAAGATTTTTAAGGTGTGCTCAGATATGATGCAAAAGCTTCATAAAATCCCTCAACCCGTGATAGCTCAGGTTCATGGAGTAGCAACAGCTGCAGGATGTCAACTTGTAGCGGCCTGTGACCTTGCTATTGCTGAAAGGGAAACAAAATTCGCCACTCCCGGCGTTAAAATAGGTCTCTTTTGTACCACCCCTATGGTTCCGCTCGTAAGAACAATAGGAAGAAGGCGGGCAATGGAAATGTTGATAACCGGAAGATTTGTTTCCGCTTCCGAAGCCCTAGAGTGGGGCTTAGTGAACAAAGTAGTGGAAAAGGAAAAGTTGGATTCAGAGACCTTAGCTTTGGCAGAAGAAATTGCTCAATACAGCCGATTTACTCTTGGACTGGGTAAAAAGGCATTCTACGATCAGATAGATCTACCAGAAACCTTTGCCTACGGATATGCTCAGGAAGTTATTGCCATGAATTGCACCTGTTACGATGCAAAGGAAGGAATAAATGCCTTTCTTGAAAAACGAACCCCCAAATGGCAGAACAGGTAGAGACATGAAGAAGATTTTTGCATAACCTTTGGATATCAACAACTATCGTGCTTTTACAGACAAAATAAAAAAACCACTAAAGCGAGGAGGTAAACGATGTCTCACCACACAACTGATCAACGCTACAGAGTCTCAGCAGTAAACAGAAATCTACTTCAAAAGGGTGGTTTAATAGGGGGCATTATCCTGATAGTCTTTGCACTAATATTCTTGAGTCTCCCTGTAAAATACTTCTTTGTCCTTAGTGATGGTACCTTATCTTTATGCGTTGGAAGAATTGGATGGATTGACGGAAGTAAAGACAAAGGCTTTGAACCCGTCTATTTAGGAGAAGAAAAAGACCCGGAGCTAACCGCGCTTTTAGAAAAGAAATTTAAAACTAAAGAAGAGGCTCTGGAAGCCTTAAAACCCTATGCACTGCACCGAATGCACAAACATCTGGCTGAAATAGCCGATTTAGAACAAAAGATGTTTTATCATTACCATATTCTTCTAGGAGAATTTCTAGCAGCCAAGCAAAGTGGTATCGAAAACCTGGATCAAAATATCGAAGCCCTCAAATCATGGCTCTGGATGTACAGCCACAGGGCTCAATATCACGAAGGAACCAAGAAAATAACCAAGGAAACAAAGGGAGAACATAAGGCTGAAAAGCAAGAACATCAGCTAAAAGGTGAAACCCATGTAAAACATGAATAGTAATGTATGATTAGAAGGGGGTAAGGCAATTAGATATCACCATTTGCCCTACCTCCTCTATTCACTTTCACAGGACAAAACAATGGGAAAGAATAATCTTGTCTTCCTTGAAGTAATTGAGTGGCTAGACCCCACCGGCAGAGAAATGCTCCACCGAATACCCGAAGAAGGTTCTGGGGAAATAAAATTTGGTGCTCAATTGACTGTCAGGGAGAGTCAAGTTGCCGTTCTGTTTTACCAAGGAAAAGCCCTTCACGCTTTTGGACCAGGACGACATACTCTTAAAACTGCTAATATTCCTGTACTTACAAAAATTCTCAGTATTCCCTGGGCTATGACAAGTCCTTTAAGAGCGGAAGTTTATTTTGTTAACACAAAGATCTTCACGAATCTTAAGTGGGGTACTAGAGATCCCGTTGCTTTTAAAGATGCTGAACTGGGACTTATAAGGTTAAGAGCTCACGGAATATATAATATCAGGGTCATCCAGCCGTTACTTTTTATAAATCGAATGGTGGGAACTTATAAACAATTCGCAACCCAAGATATAGAAGAATACCTAGGCCGGGTTATTATCTCCCGTCTGAACGATTTCATGGGAGAGAACCTTCGATCTATTCTTGATTTACCGGGTCAATACGATGATTGGGCAAATCAGCTAAAGATGCGTCTTCAAAGGGATTTCGCTCACTTTGGTTTGGCTTTAACACACCTATATATAAATTCAATTACACCCCCTCCGGAAGTGCAAAAGGCAATAGATGATAGAAGCAAACTCGCCGTATTCGACGATTTGAATAAACTCCTGAAATTAAAAACTGCTATGGCTCTTGAAAAGGCCTCAGAGCAATCGGGAAGCGGTTCCGAAGGAATCGGACTAGGGTTAGCTTTCATGATACCTTCTTTGATGGCAGAAAGCTTTGGTTCCCACAAAACGAGAGAAGGTCCAAGCATCAAGGCAACGGTAAAATGCCCAGATTGTAATAATTTTGTTCAAGAAGATGCCAGATTCTGTCCCTATTGTGGTCATCAACTTGTAGTTTTTAATCAGTGTCCAAAGTGCAACAAAAACGTTCCGCCGAACGCAAAATTTTGCCCCAGATGCGGAGAAAATCTGCTGAAAAAGCAGCCCGATTCCAAAAAATGTCCTCATTGCGGCTCGGAAAATCTCTACCAAGCTGTCTATTGTAATCAATGCGGGGAAAAGCTCTAAAAATCAGGGGATTTCCGCTTGAGAACAGAACAATATTACACTGTAAGCTACTCTTGTCCTCAGTGCGGAGGCTCAGTACCGTTAAAAGAATTGGACAGATTGCTCAGGTGTCCATTTTGTAAAGTAAGACTCTTTGTTTTTATACATCCTCATCCAATATTTTTCGTACCCCCACCTCCAAATGTATCGGAAGAATCCTTAATATTTGTGCCCTATTGGAGATTTAGAGGAATTATTTTTAATCTCTCAAAGAATAGAGTCCTATATCGTTTTGCTGACTCTACTTCACTTGCCCTTAAAAATAATCTTTTGCCAAGTACACTTGGCATAAGGCCTCAAGTCGTCAGGCTCAAGATATACACCAACGCAAATAAAGGACTCTTTATCAGACCAGAGATTAGTCTTAATGAATTTATGCAGTCTTTCCGCGAACATGTCCCAATTTGGGATAAAAACAGCCAGAAGTTGAAGGAACAACTTTTTATTGGGGAAACATTAAGTCTTATCTTTTTCCCATTCCATATAAGTGGCAATCTTTTATATGATCCCTTTTCAAACAAACCTTTAACGTCTGTTTCAGAAGGGAACTACACATCAAAGCCGTTATTCAATCCCCCAGAAAAATGGATAAACTTTCATGCCACTATTTGTCCCCACTGTGGCGGAGACATGGAAGCAACATCCAATAGTGTTGTAGCTCGGTGCACAAATTGCGAAAATTGGTGGGAACTCACGTCACGGTCATTTCACAGTGTGGAAACATTTAAAATTCCCACAAGGGGATTCATTCCCAAGTTGTGGGTACCCTTCTGGAAGCTCGAATTTACATGCAAAAACCCAGACATAAAAACCATAGAACAGCTTTTTTCTTATCTAGGAATACCGGCAAAAAAATTAAATATGCAAGACATCCCTCCCACATGCCTGATTCCGGCTTTTAGAATGATACCGAAACACTTTTTGAGACTTTCCAGGGTTCTCACAAATATTCAATTTGACATACCGTGCGAGTCCTCATTTACCTCAACACACTGCCTTTTTCCAACTCTTCCCGCCGTAGAAGCCTTTCAATTTATTCCAGCCCTTCTGGCATCGCTCTGCACCCGAAAAGACATCAGGATATTTGATATCGCACAAATCAAATACGCCTTTACAAAAAAGAGCCTTATCTTCATACCAATGGAAAAAACTGGAGTAGAATGGGTTCAACCTCAACACCTTTTCAGCATCCCCACCCACTGGGGATTCTAATTTCGTATGCTTACGTCTCCTTGACATAAATACAACCCTGGAGTTAATAGAACTTTCGCACATCTTTTCGACAGAACGTTATGAATAACAAACAACCAAAGAGTTTTGCTGCATGAAACAGTTAAAATACTATATACCAGATGACAGGATTACCAAGCTTCAACAGATTAAACGTTTAGTGCTTCGTCAGGAATGGCCTGTATGGCAGTTTCCCAGAATAATACAGATACAAACAATTGCTGCTTGTAACGCCCACTGCATTTTTTGTCCCCATGGTAAAACAAAAAAGCCTCTCCCAAAAGGTCGCATGGATTGGGACCTGTACAAAAAGATTATCGACGAATGCACCCAATACCGAATGTGGAGAATAAGCCCCTATCTTATGAATGAGCCCCTTCTGGATCCCGAAATTGGAGACAGGATAAGGTATATTTCTTCCAAAAAGAAATTTCCCACATATACGAAAATCAATACCAATGCCAGCCTGTTGACAGAAGAAGTTGCCAGGGATCTTATTGATTCCGGTCTCGACATACTAACATGCAGTGTGCACGGCATAGTTAAAGAAAAATATGAAGAAACCATGGTTGGGCTTTCACTCGAAGAAGTTC
>JALXAE010000210.1:0-11859 GCA_026992355.1 Syntrophobacterales bacterium
AACTTGTAGAAGAAAGAGAAAAAGAAGAAATCAAAAAATTTAAGACCTCTACTGAAGACGATACGCCAAAATTGGGTGACCTAGTTCAGATTGATAAAACGGAAAAGTAAAGTTCCTTAGGTTGTTTATTCTAAGAGAGTTATATTAAGCTTCAAACCCGGCTTCTTTCCTTCACAAGAGCCGGGTTTTTCTATAGGTTATACAGGTTCTATGGTTGTGGAGGGCGATTATGAAGCGCTTTTTTAAAATTTTATTGTGGCTTGCTGTATTATTGTTTGTGGTTTTACCCATAGGGGGCGGTATAATATATTTGATATCCTCTAGTGATATATTTGCTGAAGCTAATAGAATAGGTGTGATTTGGATAAAAGACACTATACGTAACCCCTTGAAATATCTAGATGGTCTTAAGACGTTCCGGGACGATGATAAGGTCAAAGCGATTTTAATAAGAATTGACTCCCCCGGGGGAGGTGTTAGCGCTTCACAGGAGATTTACAAGGAAATAATCAGAACTAAAACGGTTAAACCAGTTATTGCTTCGTTAGGAGGAATAGCGACATCCGGCGGTTATTATGTGGCCTGTGCTGCAGACAAAATTATTGCAAGTCCCGGTACGGTAACGGGCAGTATTGGTGTCATTGCCTTTTTCCCAAACCTTGAAGAGCTTTTTAAAAAAATAGGTTACAAAACTATTGTCATAAAAAGCGGAAAATTCAAGGATATTGGCAATCCGGACAGAGCGATGACTTCTGAAGAAGAAGCCCTTTTAAAAGATGCAGTTATGGAAATTCATAAACAATTTGTTCGAGATATAGCCAATGCTCGAGGCCTCGACGAGAAAAAGATTTCGTCTATTGCAGACGGCAGGATAATTACCGGGGAACATGCTTTAAAGTTAGGTTTGGTAGATGATCTTGGAAATTTTCAGGATGCTGTAGAGCTCGCACGTATAATGGGTCACATTGAAGGAAAGCCCAAGTTAATTTTTTACGAAGAACATAGGGGGCTTTTAGCCCGTGTGTTGGGCGAAGAGGCTATATCTTGGTTGCATGACTTTTTGTCCACGGGGGAATCTCCTTTCCAGCTAAAATATCCTTAAGCATTGAGCAGAGTAAAGACTTTCTTGTCATAGAAGAGTTAAATGTGAAAATGTTCTGCGGTGGATATTCCATGCCTGCAAACTTCCACGTGTTTTCGGATTTTACCCATTTAATAACAACATCATCAATCTTTGCCGTCTTACAAATTTTCAAGCTCAGGTGAATTATGATTTCATCTACTTCACTAATTGGCTTGGTGAACCCGGCTAACTTATAATTTAAAAAATACAATCCTATTTGAGAGTTCAAGTTAGTTGTTTCCTGTACGATAACTGAATGATGCATTGCTAGGGCCTCACAAAGTTTTTCCTTTGAGGTAACAATTTTATACTGTAGGGAATGATTACGTTTGGTGAAAATTTTTATGGGTAGAGTCAGAGTTGTTAATATGCGAGCTTTTTGTTTTTTTCCAGCAACGAATATAGTTTTTAGGTGCGGTATGCCGAGATAAGGTGCCAGCGAGAACTGGAGATGTATAGACCTTTTGTAATAATATGAGTTTGTAGACGGAAATGTTGCTTTTCGAACCGCATCAAAGATGGGTACATATTTGAGAGTTGGAAACAGAATGACAGGGGCTTTTTGGAGAAGGTACAATTCATCTTCTGAGTAATCCAAAAATTGAGGCCTAACACCAAGTGTTTGAACGAGAGAACAATCCTTTAGGGTTAGTCCAAGAGCTACAAAAGGTTTCCGCACTGCTTTGAATAGGGGTACTACCTTTGTTTTAATAATACGTCCGGCGCTACTCCGTAATTGTAAGATCTCATGCGAAAATAATTTTCCAAAAGACCTATGTTTTTGTCCACGTAATCATATATCTTGAGCTTTTCGGCGTGTTCTTGCTTTTCTTCATTCGTGTGGTTTATTAAGTATCTTATAGCATTGGCTAGATTGTCATGAAAGTATAAAGGAACAGCAAGGAACAAAGCCTTGATATGCAAATCCCGGTAGCATCTGAGTAGTGTTTGCGATGTCAGGACAAACGCTTCGATATTTTCAGCATTATCTATCAGCGATTTACAAACATCTCCGCTTTCTTCTTCACCCTCGGTCAAGGTATCGTAGGGAATGATGATTTTTTGAGCATTAATTCCGCGTTGAGTAAGGGATTTATAAAATATTTCTTCTTGAATAGGACCGCCCGTTATAATAGCGACAGGTGAGTTTCCCTGGGAAATTTCATTTTCAACGTCGGATAAAATTAGCTCTGTCCTGGCTTCATCTTCCATAAGAGCCTGAATCATCCCGAGGTAGTCGGCTCTTGATGTGTAGGGATAGCTAAAATCCGTGGTCTTTGCAATAATATTCGTTTTTATAATTCCCCTTCCTTCTCGAGCATTCTTTATGTCTATAGAATAAACAACTTCTCCCATATAGAAAGTTATTAGTTGGGACATTCTATCTTCTGGATTGAGCTCATGGCAGAGTGCCAGCATGTACATGGAATCAAATCTTGGAACGATTTGAGTTAAAACCCTATGAGGACACCTATTTGCGTCATCCATGATAACGTAGCCAAAGTTTTTATGAAGATCATGCCAGTGTCTCATGACTTCGCTAGTGTGAGCTATGGTTATCCTTTTGCCAAGTTTTTTCTGACCTCTTATAAACAGGCCTATTTCTTCTTCCGGTATCTGAAGAAATATGCGTGTTTTTCTGATCCACCCCTCCAAAAGGTCCAGCTTAGGTATCATTACTAGAGTAGGTTGTTTTCGTTCGCTTATTGTGTAAAGGGCGATAACGGTTTTTCCGCTTTTATACCCTCCAATTATAGTAGCGAAATCTTTTTGTAGTATAGCTTCTGCTGCGTCTTGCTGATATTCCTTTAAATAGCCATGGAAATCTACAAAGATGGGATTCAACATCCTGCGATTATCAATGATTTTGTAGGGCTGTTTGAACCTTTGACATAGGTTGGTTAGTTGTTCAAGAAATCCTCTTGGAATTATGTAATGCCTTTTTGCCCTTCTTATGCACGATATTGTAGGGGGAATGTTGCCTATCCACATTCCCATCATATGCCTTTTTTCGTATTCGGGATTTGGAAAAACCAGTTTTTCGAAAAGTTTTCTTTCGAGATTATTAGATATGTTGCTTATAGGAATCTTTATGACTTCTCCCAGTTGAATGTTCAGGACTTTTGAGCGCATTTATTTTTTCCTCCGATGCGGCTGGCGCTGACTTTTTGGAAGGGCAGAGAATATGTAAATCTCTTTAGTTTGTAAAGTATTAAACGTTTTGGCAGAGTATTAATTTCCCCCTCCTTTATAGCTTCCATCAGGTTATAATGTTAATGTTTATAAAAAACAATGTGAGAATTCCAACATTTTAATTTCTTATTTCTGGAGGGTTGTTGATGAATAGGGACACTCAGATGGTGGAGCTGATAAGAGAAATGGCTGCTGAGTATCAGCAGAAATTGGATGCTCTCATAAGCGCCACTAATTCGATGGATTCTAATAGCTTCTGGAAGACGATAAGAGCTCATGGAGAAAGAACCTTAGATAGGTTTCGTGAAGTTCAATCTAGATTTGTATATCTCCTTGACAGAATGGAAAATAGTGATTCTTTAGTAAAAGCCTTTAGAAATTTATCCAGATGTTTCGATGAAATGCAGGCTCTATTTCTTGTCATGAGCGATAGATATTTTCAGGATGTTCTGAATAAGAAAAATAAAAGAAGAGAGGGAGGGCAATGAAAATAAACAATGTTAGATGTGAACAGATAAATGAGTGGAAATGGAAAATTCCCAGAGAAGGCCCAATGAGGGCCGAGGGATTGGTATATGCCACTAAAGAAATGATGGAGATAATTCGTAAAGACCAGAGTTTGATTCAGGTGGCGAATGTTGCAACACTTCCGGGTATTGTGGGATATTCCATGGCCATGCCCGACATTCATTGGGGATATGGTTTTCCCATTGGCGGTGTTGCTGCATTCAGTCTTGAAGACGGAATAGTGTCTCCTGGGGGAGTGGGTTACGATATAAACTGCGGTGTACGTTTGATGACCACCGGTATTTCTCGCAACGAACTAAGCAATAAGCAAATTAAAGAACTCGTCGACGCGTTGTTTAAAAATGTTCCGTCGGGAGTCGGTTCAGCCCGGAAAGATCTGTCCCTTTCCCAAAAAGAACTCAAAAGGGTATTGGCAGAAGGAGCAGGATGGGCTGTGCGCAAGGGTTTTGGCACGGAAGCGGATCTTGATAAAATCGAGGAAAAGGGTTGCATACCATGGGCTGATCCTGATAAAGTGTCTAGCAAGGCTCTTGAGAGAGGTAAATCTCAGCTTGGAACTCTTGGTTCAGGAAATCATTTCATTGAAATTGGATTTGTTGAAGAAATTTACGATGAGATAGCAGCTAAAGCGTTTGGACTGTTTTTAGGTCAAATCACTGTCTTCGTTCATACTGGATCTCGAGGGCTTGGGCATCAAGTATGTGACGATTTTATATCTCATTTGATAAAGACTGCACAAAAATATCATATTGATTTGCCGGATAAACAGCTTTGTTGTGCTCCTATTTCTTCTCCGGAAGGAAAAGCTTATCTTGGAGCAATGGGAGCTGCTGCAAATTTCGCCTTCGCTAACCGGCAAATGATTTCTCACTGGGTTCGAGAAACCTTTGAAACTTTTTTTAGAGAGACAGCAGAAAACATGAAAATACGGTTGCTTTATGATATTGCACACAATATCGCCAAGATCGAAAATCATAATTTTGAAGGGAAGGAAATAACCCTGTGTGTTCATAGGAAAGGAGCTACCAGGTCTTTCGGTCCTGGCAGAGAAGAAGTTCCCGAGGCCTACAGACACGTAGGTCAGCCAGTTTTGATTCCAGGAGATATGGGCCGATATAGCTATATTTTGGTCGGTACGACCAGGGCAATGTCTGAGACCTTTGGTAGCACGTGCCACGGTGCCGGGCGATTGTTGAGCAGACATCAGGCTATAAAAGCTGCAAAAGGACGGTCCATAGCAAAGGAACTAGCTGATCAGGGAATTTATGTTAAAGGTGCAAGCAAGGCGACCATAAAGGAAGAAATGCCTCAGGCTTATAAAGATGTAAGTGAAGTCGTTGAGGTTGTACATAATGCAGGAATCAGCAGGAAAGTGGCTCGTTTAAGGCCTCTAGGAGTCATGAAGGGTTAGGGCTGTTTTTTTCGTCTCCTTGGTCACCTTTTAACAGGGATAAAAGAAATGATCTTTCTTCTGCAGAAACTTGAGTGTCTTCAACGGCTTGGTCGGTAACAACGATGTTTTTGCCGTTCTTTTTTGCTTCAAGTAAGCACTGATCAGCTTTGCTTACAAGACTATTTACACTTTCGTTTGAAGTTCCGTCAAATGATGTAACCCCCAAGCTTATGGTTACTTTGATTTGATCTTTCCCAACAGAAATTGCCGATGATTCAACGGTCCTTCTTATTCTTTCGGCAACAGCTATGGCACTTACGATGTCAGTTCCAGGGAGTATTACGGCAAATTCTTCACCGCCATATCTACAGACTATGTCGGTAGTCCTCACACAATTTTTTACGGTTTGTGCCACATGTCTTAAAACGTTGTCACCGACAGGATGGCCGTAAGTGTCGTTGATATTTTTAAAAAAGTCTATGTCTAGAATTATAAGAGACACTGGGGTCTTGGTTCTTTTGGCTCTCTCTATTTCCTGTGCTAAGAAAGAAACAAAAAAACGATAATTGTGTAGTCCGGTCATTGGATCGGTTGATGCAAGGGTACGTAAACGCCGGTTCTCACTTTTGAGCGTAATAAGCTCCTTGTACAATGGGCAATATCTGGCGAACTTTCTGTTAGGTGGTCTGCGCATTTTCAGGTGTTTTAGAAGTGTGGTAACTAGGGCCCTTAAATGAAGGCCCCATAACTCTTTGGTTAACTGGATGTCTGGGACAGTCGGTTAAGGATTTCGATGTTCTTTAGAATTCTCTTTTGGTTTTTTTTAAGATTTTCCTTATTGGGGTGATCTTTGTTCTTTCTCTTTTGCCTTGTTCTTGTGGTTTTGGATGTCATTCTTATATTCCTCCTTTGTCTAACCATGTAAGTTATAATAACAGAGGGGCTATTATCAGCTTAGAACGAATCTGTCCATTATTTTTTGGTTATTGCATAGATGGTCTGTGATTTTTCTGAGATTTTTGAGTTTTTTGTCTGTTTTGAGAAGGTGATTTTGGCAAAGTGATTTTGTGGCTTGAGGTATATATGATAAAAAAAATGTCTTCTTCTTTTTGTAACCCAGGAAAGCAAAGGCTGCCAGGATTTGTAAATTTCTGCATAGGATAAGGGGCTCAAGGCGGTTGTGATTAAACCGGGGATTTAATTGACCATAGTTTTTTAAAAATCTGGTCTTCCACTCAGAGCCTATTTGTACATAAGGATCAATTAAAAAAGATGCTACATCATATTCAACGGGACCAAATCTCATGCCCTGGTAGTCTATAATGTACAATCTGTTTTTCAGAACCATTATGTTGCGGGATTGAAAATCTCTATGCATTACCCAACAGGTGTCATAGGTTCCGGCTTTTTCTGCCAAATAGAAAAAATCATGGTGTAGCCTGTTCCAGGATACATCAAGTTTCAAAAAATCGTTAAGGAAGCTCTTTCGGAAATATTCCAGTTCTTTTTCTATAACGAATGGAGGATCATAAATTGGGCCATCCAAGCATGATGAGCTGTCAAAACCTTCTCTGGCTTTGCTGTGAAAAGCGAACAACAATTCTGCGGCTTTGAGCCATCTTTTTGTGTCCTTTTTTCTGTTGACCAGAGTTTGTAAATGCGTGTCTCCGAGGTCTTGCATAAGGAATAAACCCTTCGCAATGTCATGTGCAATTAACCGTGGAACAGGAAGACCTTTGTCAGTAAGGTGTATAGAAAAGTTCTTATAAGCAAGGTTCTCTCGATATTTGTGTACGGAACATGGGGGATTGTGGATTAATATAAAAGAATTTAAGCTGGTATTTATGCGATAGAAGCTTCTGTCTGACCCGTCTCCCTTAAGACGTGACAACGAAAAGTTGTTTGGTGGGATTTTTAGATTTTCTTTGAGAAAGAGTAATATTTCTTCTGATAGGATGGTCATAATTTGTAACAACCGTGTCTAGTTATGATACTGTTCGTTGCGGTTTTGTCTACGACGACACCGTCTAGTACGATGCAGGAGTGCAGGCAGGCGTTTTTTTTCACCACCACATTGTCCCATAATATGCACTGCCGAAGTTGTGCGTCTGGATAGATTATCGAACCACTACCAACATAGCAGTTGTTGTGTTCACCGATAAAGTGAGCCTGAAAATACATTTGAGGGGTTCCTAGGTCGTACCATTGTGCGTTTGGGAAGTATTTGTATCTTATATAGCCCTCCAATGCCAGAACCTGATATATTTCAATAATATCTGCAAATTCTTTGTTCCACTTTATGTCCCTTAGGATTTGGCTTTCTATTATATGAATGCCCATAAAGGCCAAACACTGGAATCCTGCTTTTTGTTCATGTTGTGTTGTTCGAGATCTGAAACGTATAATGTTTCCTGCTGAATCTAAAACAATATTGTTGTAAAGTTCATTATCTGTAAGGGCTAGCCATATTCTACCATTCCACTGTTCTAGAAGGGCAGGGAAGTTAATGGAAGCGGGATTTAATACTGTATCTCCATTTACGACAACAAGTGAAGATGGCCTAAAGTGTTTAATAACGTTCAATATTGAACCACCTGATCCAAGTATAGACTTTTCAAATATCGGACATAGCTCTACGTTTGATGGTACATCTATACATTCCAGAAAGTGTTTGAAACAAGTAGAAAGTGCATGAAAGTTAACAAATATACGCCTTATGCCACAGGCAGCTAATATATCTATCCATGTTTGTAGTAATGGTTTTTCTTTGAAAGGTGCTAGCACCTTAGGGCGATACAAGGTGAGCGGTCTAAGACGTGTTCCCCAACCAGCACTTAATATGAGAGCGTCACGCAACTCAGGCATAAATACCGAAATCCTTAAAAAACATCGAGGCTAAAAGCAGCGGTTTTTCCGCTATTTGATTTCCCAGTTTTACCACAAGTAGGGTTATTGCCATTGAAGGATGTTATTTGCGCAAACACAGAGACACATATTTTCTTATGATTTGTTTGATCTCATCGTCGAATAAAGATTTCTCTGGAATAAGTTCTTTTGTTTGGTCGGGAAACTTGGCAATTTTTTGGTCAAGTGTGCGAATTGCAAATTTTGCAAATTCTAGTAGAGGTCTGGCTTTTTCTTTTTCTTCTTGATGGGCAGGTGTTTCAACTTCTTGGGAGCTGGGGAACTGATGTTCTTCCATACTTTTCGTATATGTAACTTTGGGAACTAAATCTATAACCTCTATGTCTCTTATGTCCCATTCATCAAGCCTGCTAAGTACACGTTCGTTGTCAGGATTGATTGCGTATGCAATTTTCAAAAGGTTTTTGGCGACCTTTTTATTGCCCCGGTTATTTTCTATTTCACTACATGCCCAGAATAAACTGGAAAAGCATTTTATTTCTTCTTTCAAGTCCCATAAAAGTCTTTCAGCTTCCCTTTCCTGTCCAAGTTGGAAAAGTCCTAGGGCTAAAAACAGCCTGCCCTTCAGGTTGTGGGGCTGTGTCTCAAGGCATGCTCTACAAACTGTTACCACTTCTTCAAATCTTCCATCTTCATACAGAAGCTCAGCTAATTCGGTGAATACATAAGACGAGGGATCTTCTTTTATAACTTCCATGTACCAGTCAATTTTATCAATCACATAATCCATGACTTTTCCCTCAGTGACCAACAAATTAAATAGTATTGCTACCTAAATTGGCTAAATTTCATCTCCTTTATGCAATCATTATTGGACAAATGCAATATGATTAAAGGGAATTAGTTGATTCAGCCGGCGAATAGGATCAAAAGTTTAACAAGAAACTCTAATTGTTAACTGGGCAGAATTTTTGCGAGGAGATAATGCTAAATTAAGTTGGTTCAAAAGGAGGGATAGAAGCTCCTATCCCCCCTTAAATTCTTATGTTAAATAACGCCTTTTTCTTTTAATTCTTTCAGCTGTTCAGGTCCCCAGCCGAACTTGACATTGTAAACATATTCATTATCGGCGCCAACGGGTCTGCATACCCACTTTACCCGGGGTGGGGACTCCGTCATTTTCCAGGGTTGATTTGCTATTACAAGCTCATCATAATAGGGATCATCTATTTTCTCAAAGGTCATTCGTACCCACCAGTTCTCTGCTTTCATGGTTTCCATGGGAGCTGAGATCCTGCCTGGAACAACAACACCTTCTCCAATATTTTTGTTGTAATCCATTACAGCTTCGTAAATTTCATCATACGTATGTTCCATCGTCCATTTTTCTATTTCTTTGTACATTACCTTCATGTTGTCCAGATTTAACCGGTCGAAAATGGTGGGATACTGTTGTTGAAGATCTGGTCTGTTTATTATTGTGCAGAGAGCTTTCCAGTTGATATCGGAAAATCCCGAAAGAAATGCGAATCCATCTTTGCACTTAAAATATGTGTATGGAAAAACACCGACATCATAATTTCCAACCCTGGGGATGACCTCTTTAAATTCCTGGTAATAGGTCAGACCATAGTTTATGCACCTACCAAAGGCTTCAGCAGGTGATACATCAATAAATTGTCCTTTACCTGTTAGATTTCTAAAGTGCAAAGCTGCCAGAATAGCAGTAGCAGCCCAGCCACCTCCAGCGTACCATCCCATCCAGTTTCCCTGTTTTGTAGGGACTTCAGATGGCTTTGGATTGTCCGGGTCGTCCGGAAGCTCACCTGTAACTGCTGTAATTCCTGAGTATGCCTGATCAACGATGTCTACATCGGCCTTACCACATGACGCCTTTGGCCCGAATTGACCATAGGTATAAATAGCACAATAAATTATGCCAGGATTCAGCTTTTGCAGATCGCGATATCCGATACCCCATTCATCCATTTGCCCCGGTTTATAAGTCTCAACGACTATGTCAACATTTTTAGCAAGTTTCTTGAAGATGTCTTGACCTTCCGGTTTGGACAAATCCAATGTTATGTGGAACTTATTACGCCCCTCATTAAGGTATCCAAGACCGGTGTCTTTGTGAGTAAGCCCCCAAGGGGTAAAAGTTCTCGCGGGATCGCCTTCCGGTGGCTCTATTCTAATTACCTCAGCACCAAACTCGGAAAGGACCGATGTTGCAAAGCAACCAGCTATATTGGCGTAACTGCAATCTAAAACAGTAATGTGATCTAGTGCTTCTGGTTTTTTTCTATTATCTGCCGGATCATCATGGGCTTTAATCCAATCACCCCAGCTAATTTCCTTTTGTTCGGTCATGCAACTATCCTCCTTTTTATTTATGATGTCCTTGGACATGTTTTTACTTATTGAAAAGAATTACACCGCGCTTGCCATCCCAATCTTCTGGTGGTTTTCGACCAATTTGGTCAGCCCATTTACCAATGACCTTCTTTTCCTGAAGTTCTTTAATCTTTGATGTCTTCAGACCGAGAAATCGTTTAAAGACATACTCATTGTCGAGCCCCACCGGTTTTCCAAGCCATCTAATTCTACCCGGAGTTTCCGAAAGCTTAGGAGCTATTCCTTCTATCGTTACCTCACCATAAATAGGATCGTTTACAACGTAGGTGAAATTTCTCTTTCTTAAGTGTTCATCATAAAAATGATCTTTGGAATTTGATACTTTATTAGCGGCAAAGCCGTATTCACATGCTAATTTATCAATCTCTTCATAAGTTTTCTCAGACGCCCAAGATGCAACAATCTTAAGCAATTCAACAGCATTTTCTTCCTTTAGACGCTCAAGATGTGTGGAAAACCTGGGATCTTCGGCAAGTTCTGGACGTCCCATTGCCTGGCATAGTCCTTTGAATTGTTCATCCGTTGCGGCGGCAATGGCAACCAGTTCGTCTTTGCAGTGGAAAATATCTGCAGGGCAGATACTTACGTCTCTGTTTCCGTATCGTTCTCTCTGTTTACCAGTTAAGTGTTGGTACAACCAGGTCCAGTCCATTGCGCGTATGAGATTTTCCGCCTGAGAAAATTCAATATATTGGCCTTTACCAGTTTTGTCTCGATAGGTCAACGCTGCGAGTACGCCCACTGCACCCATGAGACCGCCGTAGTAATCGGCCAGCCAAATGCCCGATTTCAAAGGCAGTTTGTCTGGAAATCCTGTAATCCAAGCCATCCCGGATTCGGACTGGGCAATAGCGTCGTAGGATGGCCTTTCTAGGTAGGGACCCCATTGGCCGAATCCATTTAAAGCAATGTAAATAATGCGGGGGTTGATTTCTTTCAGCTGACGGTAGCCAATACCCCATCTGTCCATTGTACCTGCTCTGAGGTTTTCCACAACAACATCTGATCTTTTAACCAATTCTTTGAAGAGTTCTTTACCCTCTTCTGCATGAACATCTATGGTTATATGATATTTGTTTCTCGCTTCTTTTTGCCAACCTAGAGCAGCTCCTTTAAAAAACTTCGCAAAGGGTGTAAGCGAGCGCATTGTGTCGCCCATACCGGGCAACTCAACTTTAAAAACAGTTGCCCCAAATTCTGACAGATAGCTTGGTAGTGAAGGGCCTAAAATTAAAGTACACAATTCTACGATTTTGATGTCTGCAAGGGCCTCTGGTTTTTCAAAAGTTTTAGCGGGATCTAATAGCTCTTCCGCCCACTTGAAATAATCAGGTTTTGCCAT
>JALXAE010000210.1:11869-48001 GCA_026992355.1 Syntrophobacterales bacterium
TGGTGTTGGGAAGGGCCTAAAGTTTTAGGAAAGTTTTTCTGGGATTTTGTTGCTTGTCGGCCCTTTTGTTTTTATAAGGTTTTGCCAGGAACTGTTCCGCCTTCCTGTTTGTTTTTTTTTTGCTGCTTTCCAAAATTTTGGGGCGAATGCAAGTTTTTCCTGCATTCGCCCTCAAATATCTTAAAATTCAAGGGTTTTAGTGTCCTTCATCGTGAACATAGAAAGGCCACTTATGGAAGAACCATTCATTCCAGAGAAGAGGAATAATCCACCAGAAGTTCCACACGAGGGATTCACCATGGACAAACCTGTGAGACAGTTCGGTCATGTGGTGATTGCCGAGTCCCCAGTGGCCAAAGTTGAGATAATAGTAAAAAATGTAATTGATAGCTGCAAAGACCAGGACGCCTACTGTTCTGAACCAGAAGGCTCCCCAGGAATCTTTGTCCTGCATTGGACACATATCGTCAAAGTAATGGTGCCAAATTAGGAATGGAATAAGAGTAAACCCTGCAATTTCCGCTGCATGGTACCAGAGGAAACGAATAAGTTCAGCATCGTTTGGTTTGGCTTCCTTCAGGTGATGTATCGTCTCATGGGGCAACCACGCTGGTGCTATCTTTGTGCATATATAAGCTATTAAGTAACCAAGAATTACTGTGCAAATAAAAGAAATGATGCCTTTCCATGGTTGAGGCAATGTAATGACACTCCAGGGTTTCATTCGCCACACATTGGGTGTCATAAATAAAACAATGATCATCCATTCCCACCATCCGAACACCCAGTGAACATGGCTTATTCCCGCGATTTTACCCCACCACGGAAAGTTTAATCCAAAGGAGCTTCCTAAAAGTTTTCCATACACAAGACCCCAGAAGGGAACGATAAGAACTGTGTAAAAGAAAAGGGTTAGAAATGAACACCAACCCAATTCAGCCCAGCCGGCTCTGGGCTGAGGAAGATCGCTGGGTCTTATGGGCCATTTGGCGAAAAGTATTGTAACAAAAGGATAGCTGAAAAATCCAATCAAAACGAAGCAAACAACAGCACTTTCGGCAAAATGTTTTTTCTTCATTACTTCCAGAGACAAAGCTTTACCATTTGGCAGGACGGCTTTACCCGCTGCAGCCAATGCATTTAGATTGCTCTGGCTGAGGAAATTAAAGCCTAAACCCAATATTCTGTAAAAGACTACATGAATAACAAACCAAACCAGAATCAGGTTTACAATGGTTTCCACAATGCCCCTTGCAGGTTGTGGTAAATTATGAAAGGGCCAGTCGCCAAAAAACATGTGCTGCCACAGTCCAACAAGAATCATCATTGCTAAGTAGAGAACAAATGGATAAGGAAATGCCTTCACTGGTCCCCTTGGGTCACTGAAGATGTACCAAGTAATCAATGCGACCACAAAAAAGCAAATAAATGAAATGATTCCTGTTAAGGGTTGTCCCCATCTAGGACGTAGTTGCTCTGCCATAATTAACTCCCCTTCTTAGAATTAACTAGTTGAATTGAATAATGAATTCCTCCACGAAACTAAAAATGCAGGTTAGCCCCCTCTTCAATGTGAAACGATATTTTTCCCTAGATTTTCACCTCCTTTCATGAGTGGTTTATCAAAATGAACACATCAAAAACCTTAGTGAATTCTAATGCCATAGTTTCTTCTGGAACAATGGTGTGTTTGATTGAAACATTGGACTTCTTTCTTTGCGCTAAAATTAGTACTTCGAGGATTTTCTCTCTTTGTCAAAGCCCAGGAGCCTGTAATCTTATGAACTCTACAAAAGCTTACAATGCAGCCGCTTTACCATAGGAATAAGGAGCAATTCTCAAAATCATCGTGAACCCTCAAAGGAAGAATATCAACGGAAGCATTCAACTTATTACTGAAGAGGTAAAGTTTGAGTCAAGGAAAAAATGATTACCATCATAAAATTTAAGAATGGCTAAACCATGTAAAACATTGTTAAAATTAACAAACTTTCATTTTTATTTGTGAGAAAAGAGAAACCATTCAGCGGTTTCTTTTATCCCATCTTTAAAGCTGGTCCAGTTGTTGAAGTACTTGGATATTTTTGCGTTGTCTAAAATACTAACCTCGAGATCTCCTGGTCTAGGACCTTGGAAATCGATATTAGGTTTTTTGTCAAGAGCTTCACTAATAAGTTGCAATACCTGGAGCGTGGATGTACCTTTTCCGGTGGATACATTGTAAGTCCCGGTGAATTTTTTACGAATGGCCATGCTGTGAACAAGTTCTACATCTTTGACAAAAACATAATCCCTTATACATCCATTGTCTCCTTTTTTCTGTCGTGCGTACAAAATAACAGGAAGATCTTTTATTAATCTTTCACAGAAGATAGCTACAACTCCTGCTTCCCCATATGGATCTTGTTTAGGACCATAAACATTGGCGTATCGAAGAGTTGTATAAGATAGTCCATAAGATTTATTGTATATTTCCAGATACATTTCTGCAGTAGCTTTAGCTGCGGCGTAAGGACTCTGCGGCTTGGGTGTCCAGTCTTCAGAGGCCTTAGAGGTTTCAGGGACCTCTCCATAGATGGCTCCACCGGTTGATGCAAAGACTAAATGTTCAACGCCGAAATTTGCACACGCATCGAGTATGTTCAATGTGCCAATGATATTTATCACAGCATCTGTTTGGGGGTGTTGTACCGAGACACTAACAGAGGCTTGAGCAGCGTGGTGCGAAACATGAGTTGGTTTCCAGTTTTCAAATATCTTAAATATTTTTTCTCTATCCCTAATGTCTGCTTCAAAAATTTCCGCTTCTCTTTGAATGTTTTTTCTTTTTCCCGAGCTGAAATTGTCAACAACAGCTACTTCATTTCCTCTGTCGATTTCTGCATCAACGATATGACTTCCGATAAAACCTGCTCCACCGGTAACTAAAAGCCTCATTGTAGCTCCTTCTCCTTATCCACAAAGGGTTGAACAAACAAAATTTGTTTGACACCAGCCAACCATACGTTTATTGATTGCTTTCGATTGTTACCTGAATACAGGAAGTTTTTCAATGGATCAAAGAGCAGTCAGAATTTTATGCCTTCCTGAGAAGTAGTGGATATACTATAATGCTTGCAAAGAGTTTACAAGATATCGGGCGGAAGCCAATAGATGTAAGTCAATATGATTAGGTGAGGAGGGAACTGCTAATGGGTAACAAAATCTTTTCTGAATCTGCTATCGAGCGGATCGAACAGGAATACAAGGAATGGCTTAAGGATTATGAGAAGGCATTACAAAAACTTCCAGAGAGATTAGAGAGATTTTCTACCGTTTCTGACATGGAGGTAAAACCTCTCTACACCCCGCTGGATATCAAAAACAAGGATTATCTGGAAGAAATAGGCTTTCCCGGTAGGTATCCATTTACTCGAGGGGTCCAAACTACCATGTACAGAGCGCGGCTCTGGACGATGAGGATGTTCGCGGGGCTCGGTACAGCAGAACAAACCAATGAGCGCTTTCACTATTTGATTAATCATGGTGAGACCGGTTTGAGCACGGCATTCGATTTCCCCACATTAATGGGTTATGATACTGATTCTCCTCTGGCAAGGGGCGAGTGTGGTAGATGTGGGGTTGCCATTGATACCATAGAGGATATGCAAAGGCTTTTTGCGGGAATTAATCTTGAAGAAGTAACCACATCTATGACCATTAATCCTCCTGCGTCAGTTATTTGGGCAATGTATATTGCGAACGCTGAAAACGAAGGCTATGATCGCAAGAAATTGGGTGGAACCATTCAAAATGATTGTTTGAAAGAATTTATCGCTCAGAAAACTCTAATGCTTCCACCAGAACCAAGTCTGCGTCTTGTTGTGGATACTGTTGAGTTTGGTACCAGGGAGGTTCCTCGCTGGAACACAATAAGTATTAGTGGTTACCATATAAGGGAAGCTGGTGCCACAGCTGTCCAGGAACTTGCTTTCACAATATATGATGGAATTACCTATGTGGAAGAATGTATCAAACGTGGCCTCAATGTAGATGATTTTGCTGGTAGATTATCTTTCTTTTGGAATTCCCATATAGATTTCTTTGAAGAAATAGCCAAGATGAGAGCTGCCAGAAGAATGTGGGCTCGTATAATGAAAGAAAGGTTCAAGGCCCAGAAACCTAGATCCATGTTGTGCCGTTTCCATGTTCAAACAGCTGGATGTTCTCTTACAGCCCAGGAGCCCTATAATAACATTATCAGGACTACAACCGAGGCATTAGCTGCAATCCTGGGTGGTTGCCAGTCTTTGCACACCAATTCTCTGGATGAAGTATATATGATTCCAAGCGAATTTGCCGTGAGAATTGCCTTGAGAACCCAACAAATACTTGCTGATGAAGTTGGAGTGGCAAATGTTATTGATCCACTTGCTGGTTCTTATTTTGTTGAAGCTCTGACTGACCGTATGGAAGAAGAGGCTCTTGAATACATCAGGAAACTCGATGAAATGGGCGGAATGGTTGCAGCCATCGAAAAGAATTATCCACAGATGGAGATTGCCGACAGCGCATACAGGTTTCAGCAACAGGTGGAAAGCGGAGAAAAAGTTATAATAGGAATAAACAAGTTTCCCTCCGAGATTCCACCTCTTGAGGTAATTCATATAGATCCTGAAATTGAGCGGCTTCAGATTGAGCGGTTGCATCAATTTAAGGAACGCCGAGACAAAGTAAAATTGCAGAAAGCTCTTGATGAACTGAGAAAGCGATGTGAAGGGCCTCCTTGTTGGGAGAATAATGTTATGCCGGCACTGATTGAGGCAGTCAAAGCGGGAGCTACTGAACAGGAATGCTGTGACGTTTATCGAGAAGTTTTTGGAACTTATACAGATCCTGCATCTTTTTAAGTATTTCGATAAGAGGAGGGAGACTTAATGAGCCAGGAAAGAAGATTAAGGATATTGGTAGCAAAACCGGGTTTGGATGGACATGATCGTGGAGCACGGGTTATAGCTCGGGCCCTCCGCGATGCTGGATTTGAAGTTATTTATACCGGCTGTCACCAAACCCCTGAACAGATCGTTCAGACTGCTATACAAGAAGATGTGGATTTGATTGGGTTGAGTATTTTGTCTGGAGCTCATAATTATTCTTTTCCGCGAATTATGGAGCTCCTGAAAGAAAACGGGGCTGACGATATAACTGTCATAGGGGGAGGAATTTTTCCCCTGGAAGATATTCCCAGACTTAAGGAGATAGGCATCAAAGAGATATTTACTCCAGGCAGCAAGCTGGAAGATATTGTGAAATGGATTCGTGAAAATGTGAAACCAAGAAAAATGGATGCGGCTTAAACAGGAAAGAAGGTGTGCTGATGAGTGTTGTTGAACAGGTTCTAAAAGGTGATGTGCGAGCTGTTGCACGACTTTTAAGAGATATTGATGACCAAGTGCCATCTACACGGAGTATTCTTCAGCAATTATATCCCCATACTGGGAATGCTTATGTAATTGGTATCACAGGCCCCCCTGGTGCGGGAAAGTCGACTTTAGTTGATCAGATGACAGCTTATTATCGGAAGCAAGGAAAGACAGTGGCTATCCTTGCAGTAGATCCTACCAGTCCCTTCAGCGGTGGGGCCATCCTGGGTGACAGAATAAGAATGCAACGCCATTTCCTCGATAAGGATGTTTTTATAAGGAGTCTTGCTACCAGAGGGCACTTTGGCGGAATAACTAAGTCTACTCATGACATGATTACTGTTCTGGATGCGATGGGCAAAGATATTATCATGATTGAAACTGTTGGTGTTGGTCAGGGAGAGGTAGAAATCGCTGAATGTGCTCATACCACTCTGGTTGTTACCGTTCCTGGACTGGGGGATGATATTCAGGCCATAAAAGCCGGTATAATGGAAATAGGTAACATTTTCGTAGTAAACAAAGCTGATAGAGAAGGTGCAAAGAAAACCGTTCAGGAACTCAGAAATCTTCTTGAGATGGGTAAGAAATTCCGGATGGAAACGGGAGCGGGGAAAAATGGTTGGGATCCACCGGTAGTTGAAACTCAAGCTCACAAGGGGATTGGCGTTGATACATTGTGTGGAGAAATAGAAAAACACAGGGAATATTTGACTGCTCAGGCTCCGGAGGAATTGGAACAAATCATGCTGAAGCGGGCACTTCATCAATTTTCTGCAACACTTAAAGATGAGCTATTTAAGGAAGTAATTAAGCGCATGGAAGGAAAGGGGCTTAAACTTGAGGATGTTGCTAAGAAGATTATGGCTAAAGAGATAGATCCTTATTCCCTGTCAAGAACTCTTATTAAGGAAGAATTCAAAGAAGACGCTTGATGTTTCAGTAAGGACTGTTCTTCCGAGCAGTCCTTACTTATGAAAAATTATCGGTGAAATGTTTTATACTTTAGGATTGTTTTGTAGGCATCTGTAAGTTCGATAAAAACCTCATGATTGCCACCAGCATCTGGATGTAATTCTTTGGCTTTTTTTCTATATATTTTATGAATTTCTTTTATAGAAACATTGTTTAGTTTTTCTTTCTGAATTCCAAGTAGGGTGCAAGCTTTAGAAATTGGGACATTCTTTTGGTATTTCATGCGTCTGTAAGCGTGTTGTTCCTGAGCGCCAAATATACGTTTTATGAATTCGTCCCAGGTGCCTGCTTGCCCAAATTCATAATCGAAGAAAAACACTACATATTTTCTAAGATAAGGGTGCAAAGAGGCGGGATCGTGGTCGGGCACACCTCTAAAAAAATTGGGGTCTTTGTTTAATTTACATATAGCGTCCAGAAATGCATTGTCCACCTTTTCTGGATCAAGTGCAATAGGATGATTTCTTAAAATGCTAGCAGAAAAATACCTTTGAAGGTTAAAAGCCGTATAAACGTAGGACCTTATTTCTCTTGGTCTTAATTGATTTTCCATTCTTTCTATAATGGTTTCTCTTTCATCTCGGCTTTTTTCCAGCAGAATATTTAAAAACTTCCACGCTCTGGTATCAAGATTTCCTATGTCTATCCTACCGCATCTTAGAAAGTGGAGTCTTCTTTTGTCGAAAGGATGGATGTCCTTTTGATACTCAAACAATTCTTCGTCTGAGCATTTTTTCCATTTGTTGGGCTTTGTAGCAGGTTTATTGTGGCTGAAGATGTCGATTATTCTCTGGATATCCGGTCTCAGGAAGGGAAAAAAAATTTTTTCGAGGTCTTCACTGGTATAGGCTACTCCTAACTTTTCAAGACTGTCTTCCACATATTCGTCGAAATAAAACCCGTTACCTCCAACATAATGGATGTATTTTGTTGGATCAGAACCTAAGTTTACCAAGTCCCGGTATGTCCAACAGTTCCCGCTCCAGAAAGACTCTCTTATAACATACGAATAATGTTTACCTTTACAAATTCTTTTTAGATACATGAAAAAAACCTTTATTTTTATATTTGTAGTTTCGATAGATTCTATGCTTCAAAGTAGACGCGGTCAATAAATTTAATAGATGATAGCGGAACACACCATAGATGAATGAAGGAATGGGAAATTGCAATGGCTGCTATGGTTAACTCTGAGAACGGAAAAAACAGATTATTGTTAATGGCATTTGTCATTTTGGGCCATGTGACCGTTATAACGATAAAATTCATTGCATATCGGCAAACAGGTTCAACAGCAATTTTTTCTGATGTTCTGGAAGGAGTTATTAATCTTGTTGCTGCTTTATTTGCATTTATTAGTCTTTGGCTGGCTTCCAAACCTCCAGATGCTTCTCATCCCTATGGACATGGGAAAATAGAATTTTTTTCAATTGGCTTTGAGGGCGCTCTTATAATTTTGGCTTCAGTAGTTATTATGTGGAAAAGTACCCAGAGTTATTTACACCATTCTCCTGTTCACAATTTAGAAACAGGCCTATGGGTTCTAGTTGTTAGTTTATTTATTCATGTGATTATGGTTGTGTTGCTGTTCAGATGGGGGAGGAAAACCGGTTCGTCGGTACTTACTGCTGAAGGACATCATATATTATCCGATGTTCTTACGACAGTTGCCGTCATTGGTGGATTGTTGATGATTAGTTTGACAGGATTAGAGTGGTTAGATGTGATTATTGCACTGGGTATTGGCTGTTTTATTCTGATTACTGGATTCAGGCTGGTTCGTGAATCCTTTGCAGGGTTAATGGATTCGTCCGATAGGAGAATTATAAACAGGATTTCGGAGGTTCTAAATAAGCACAGAAAGGCGAAATGGATAGATGTTCATAAGGTAAGAGCAAGGTGTGTAGGAAGTTTGGTTTTTGTAGATTTGCACATTATTCTTCCTCGGAATTTACAACTGTGGGAAGCTCACGAGGAAGCTCGGGAAATTGAGAGGCTTATTCAAGAAGAGTTTACAGAGCCAGTTGAAGTTTTAATTCATATAGACCCATGTTGCGGAAGTGATTGTGAAACATGTAATTTTCATGCCTGCTCGTTGCGGGAGGAACCACAAAAAGCGTCTTTAGTCTGGAACACAGAGAAAATATCCTGTCATTAAGTTCCCTTATTTTTTACTATTAACTCTTTCCATAAACTTACTTCTATTTACAATGAATCTCTCATGAATTCCCTCACCTATTTTTTCCTTTTCATCAAAGGCAGTTATTTTAAATGTAAGTTTTTTTCCATCAATTTTTTCCAGTACAGCTTCCGCTTTTACTGCCATTTTTTCAGGTGTTGCTGCTAAATGTCGAACTTCGATAAAGGTTCCCACGGATGTCTGATCATCGGGGAGAAATTTGCTAACGCAGGCAACGGCGGCTTCCTCCATTATAGCTATCATGGCAGGGGTAGCAAAAACATGGACATCACCGCTTTTCATTTCTGCAGCGGTTTTGTCCCTTGTTACCTTCCCGGTTGCGGTTCCTTTAATGCCAGGCTCTAGCTTATGCTCTCCCATTTCATATTCTCCCTTTGGGTTTTTTAATTTAATATTTCTGATCAGGCAAAAAAAGAAAAAATTAGTTGTAAGGTATTTTTAAGTATCAATTTTTTCATTTCATTTCACCTTTTTTTTACGTAAATACATAGGAAAATTGCTCTAAGGCCGCTCTTATATGTTGAAGAATGTTAGAGATTGTTTCACAATGTCACGTAGGTTGGCGGTCTTAGGCTTTGGGTGTTGAATTTGTCCCTGAGGATTTTGTAACAGTAAACTGGTTTGCGAACCAGTTTTGCCAGAAGGGGGAGTTTAAAATGAAAATTGGAGTAATGGGCACAGGAGGTGTTGGAGGTTATTTCGGTGCGTTACTTGCCAAAGCAGGGCAGGATATTCATTTTGTAGCCAGGGGGAAGCATTTGCAGGTTATAGAAGAAGAGGGTTTGAGAATTATCTCTAATGGTAAAACCTTCACCGTGAACATACACGCAACATCTGAACCTCACGAAATCGGCCCAGTGGATCTTTTGCTTTTCTGTGTTAAGTCTTATGATACAGAGTCAGCAGCCAGGTTGATAGAACCCATGATTGAAGAAAGCACTATTATTTTGACTATTCAGAATGGAATAGACAACATAGAAAAATTGGCAAAATATTATGAGCTAACCCAGCTTATGGCAGGAACAACATTTATTGAATCCATGATTACCTCTCCCGGTGTGATTGTTCATAAGGGGCCGCCTGGACGAATAATTTTTGGTGAGTTAGACGGCTACATTTCTGACAGGGGGAAAGAAATAGAAAAAATTTTTCTAGATGCAGGAATAGATGTTAAGTTTACAGATAGGATTCAACAAGTTCTGTGGGAAAAGTTTTTGTTTATTTGTGGTGTTCATGGGGTGGGTACTGTTTCTAGGTCTTCTATTGGTCAGGTTTTGGCTTGTCCCGAAACCAGAGAGCTTCTCATTGGTATTATGAGAGAAGTTGAAGCTGTTGCCAGGAAGCGGGGAGTTGATTTGCCCGATGATATAGTTGATAGATCCATGCAGCTAGCTGAATCCTATGATAGAAGATTTCGTCCATCCATGTTGCGAGACCTTGAATGGAAACGTCCCATTGAAATAGAAGCCCTCAATGGTTTGGTTGTTAAATTAGGAAAGGAACTCGGTGTTAGTACGCCTCTAAATTTTGCCATATACGCGGCTTTGAAGCTGGAACATCAAAAAATTATCGATCCCTACTGGGCTTCAGTTGTTGAAAAGAGTGGATAGGAAACATATTTTTAAAATGGGTTAATCAAGAAATCCATTGTGAGCTTCCGGGTTGTGAGAGTATGAAGGATTACTATAAGATATTAAATGTGCCTCACAATGCTAATGACGAAACCATTCATGATGCATATAGAAGAGCTGCAAAAAAATATCATCCTGATGTTGCAGAAACGGGTAATCATGAAAGATTTCTTGAGGTGCGGGAAGCTTATGAGGTTTTGAGCGATCCTGAAAAACGCAGAAAATATGATCTTGCAAGGAGCAGGGATTATTATAATCGGTGGAGAAATCGGCAATATGGCAGAGTAAGACAGCCGGATGATGTTAGGGTTGTGAGGGCGGAGCTTATACTGAGCCCATCGGAGGCCTATCGTGGAGGTGTTTTCACAGTAGATGTACCTGTTTTCATTAAATGCCCGATTTGTCGGGGTGACTGGTGGTTAAGTTGGCAATGCATAAATTGTTCAGGGCGGGGATTTTTGGCTAAAAGCATGCCTGTAGATGTTAATGTTCCTCCCAGAGTTATACCCGGCATGATAATATTCCAGAAATTTGAGGATATTACAGGGCAGGAATTTCGATTGGAATTGGTTTGCAAAATCAGACGCCCTTCAAGGTCAGTTTGGACCTATTGGTAATAGGAGGTATGAGGAATAGGGGTTGAAATATGTACATTGTTATTATGGCTGGTGGGTCAGGCACGCGGTTTTGGCCTTTAAGTCGAGAGAGGCGTCCAAAGCAGTTTCTGGACATTATTGGCTGTAGACCTATGTTGCTTCAGACCTACGAGAGGATTCGTTCGGTGGTGGATGATTCTTGTGTTTATATTGTCGTAGGTAAAATCCATGAAGAGGAAACAAGGAATTTATTTTTGGATCGTTCCGTCAACATTGTAGTTGAGCCTCAGGGAAAAAATACTGCTCCCTGTATAGGTCTTGCCGCTCTTTTAATTGATTTTCAAGGGGGAGGCGGTGATCCGATAGCTATTCTTCCTGCCGATCATTATGTGGCTAAGGAGGATATTTTTAGAAAGGATTTGGAAAAGGCTCTGAAGATTGCTTCCTCTGAGGATTGCATTGTTACCTTGGGTATTATTCCGACAAGACCCGAGACAGGGTATGGGTATATTGAACGATTTCCAGGTGAGGTTGATAACGGTGTTTTTAAAGTCAAGTCTTTTGTGGAAAAACCTGATTTTGATTTAGCCTGTGAGTATTTGAAATCCGGTAACTATTTCTGGAATGCCGGTATTTTTGTTGCGAAGCCATCAGTATTGCTGCATGAGTTTGCCGAATTTATGCCCCACTTCTATGATGGGTTGATTGAATTGAAGCAATACATTGGAGAAGATTCCTTTGAAGACAAGCTTGCCGATCTCTACAGCAGAACCGAAAATATATCTTTTGATTATGCCATAATGGAAAAAACATCCACGCCGGTTTATGTTATTGCTTCTGATTGTGGATGGAGTGATGTTGGTTCATGGTTTAGTTTGTATGAACTTCGTGTTGGAAAAGAAGGAGATGCTGACAAAAACCTGATTGATGGTGAAGGAGCTTTTTTTGATTCTAAAAGGTGTTTTGTGCTGTCTAGAACTGGTAGATGGGTAAGCCTTTTAGGGCTTGAAGATGTATTGGTTGTTGACACCAATGATGCAGTTTTAGTTGCTGATCTTGGGAAACATCAGCAAGTCCGGGTGATTACGGAATATTTAAAAAAACATGGCCCGAAAGAGCTTCTGTAGATGGAATGGAGATATTGTCCTCATTGTGGATCCAATCTTAAGTCGCAATATGTTGCACATAAGAAGCGACTTATGTGTCCTTCGTGCGATAAGGTTTTTTATAAGAATCCCATTGTTGGAGTAGCTGTGATACTGATTGAGGGTAAGGATATTTTACTGGTAAAGCGTAAAAATTCTTACACGGGTAAGTGGTGTATTCCGTGTGGTTATGTTGAATGGGATGAGGATATCAGGAGTGCGGCTGTTAGAGAATTTAAAGAAGAAACTGGAATTGATGTGGAAATTGGTCCAGTTTTTGCCGTGCATTCAAATTTCCATGATCCAGAGAATCAAACTGTAGGGATTTGGTTTTTGGGTAAAAGGCTAGGTGGGACAATACAGGCGGGATCTGATGCTGAAGAAGCAACCTTTTTCCCTTTGGATTCTCTTCCCGAAGACATGGCTTTCCCTACGGACAGGTTAGTATGTGAAAAATTGAAAAAGGTTGTTCAGGATACTGGCTTTTTCAAATGCATTGATTTGTTGACAAAAATTTAGAAAAACTTTTTCTAACCACTTTAACCAAGGGTGGCTGTCTATGGAAACATGGCTTGTAACTGGTGGAGCCGGGTTTATAGGGGCTAATTTTGTACATTATATGCGAAGCAACTTTCCTCATGTTCGCGTTATTAATTTGGATAAGTTGACCTACGCTGGACATCTGGAATCTATCCAAAAATTTCTGGATGATCCCATGCACATTTTTGTTAAAGGCGACATTGGTAACATGGAACTAGTAAGCTATTTGCTGAGAACTTTTGAAGTTACCAAGATAATAAACTTTGCCGCTGAGTCTCATGTTGATAGGAGCATAGAAGGACCTGCTCTTTTTGTGCAAACAAATGTTGTTGGTACTTTTAATTTGCTTGAAACTTCACGCCAGTATTGGAACGCACTTCCCGATGATATGAAAAAGCAATTTTTATTTTTGCATGTATCTACGGATGAAGTTTATGGGTCATTGGGGCAAACAGGCTATTTTACGGAAACAACTAAATATGCTCCGAACAGCCCTTATTCGGCTTCAAAGGCTGCATCGGACCACTTTGTTCGATCTTATTATAAAACCTATGGATTTCCGACGATTATAACAAATTGTTCCAACAATTACGGTCCTTACCAGTATCCGGAAAAGCTTATACCTCTTATGATTTTAAATGCAATTGAAGGACTTGAGCTTCCTGTATATGGCGATGGGCTGAATGTAAGAGACTGGTTATATGTTCAGGACCACTGTGAAGCATTGTGCGTGGTTGCACAAAATGGTAAGGTTGGCGAACAGTATAACATAGGTGGAGAAAGTGAAAAGACGAATTTAGAAGTCGTTGAAATGATATGCTCTCTTATTGAGGAGGTTGTGCCGTTAACAAACAATGAGTTCATAAAAAGGAAAGGTTTGAGCATAAAAAAGTATTCCGATTTGATCCGTTTTGTTCCTGACAGACCCGGCCATGACAAGCGTTATGCCATGGATATATCGAAAATTAGAAATGAACTAGGATGGAGTCCTAAAGAAACTTTTGAATCTGGTTTAAGGAAGACAGTGAACTGGTATATTGAAAATATGGATTGGTGTAATAAGGTTACTGAAGGTCTATACGACAGACGAAGGCTTGGACTTTTATCTTGATAAAATCTTAACTTAAGCGAGGTGAAGGATTGCTGTGAGGGCTTTGATCCTTTCTGGAGGTGCGGGAACCCGTCTTAGACCTTTTACGTATACTGGAGCGAAGCAGCTAGTTCCCGTAGCCAATAAACCGATACTTTTTTATGTTATTGAAAACATTGTGGCTGCTGGGATTAGCGAAATTGGCATTGTAATTGCCCCTGAGACGGGAGATGAGGTTAAAAGCAGGGTAGGGGATGGAAGCAGGTGGAATGTAAATATTGAGTATTTTCTTCAAGAAAAACCCCTCGGTTTGGCTCACGCCGTAATGGTAGCCAGAGATTACCTGATAGATGGTCCTTTTCTCATGTATCTCGGCGATAATTTGATTGGTTCCAGGATTACCAAGGAGGTTGAAGACTTCAAAGATAACCAGGAACTGTCGGCTTCCATATTCTTGAAACCTGTATCTAATCCTAGAGCCTTTGGTGTTGCCGTAACAGATGAAAGTGGAAGGGTTATCGATTTGATAGAAAAGCCCGAAAAGCCACCTTCCAATCTTGCCCTTGTTGGCATATATCTTTTCAGGCCGATGATTTTCGAAGCCATTTCCAATATTAAGCCTTCCAGACGGGGGGAGCTGGAGATAACGGATGCTATATCATGGTTAATAAAGAATGGTTATAAGGTACAAAGTCATGTTGTAGAGTCATGGTGGCTTGATACTGGTAAAAAAGATGATTTGTTGCTCGCTAATGACATCGTTATGGACGAATGGTTACAAACAGATATACGAGGTTCAGTTGACTCTGGGAGCAGAATAACGGGAAGGGTAGTAGTTGGAGAGAATGCAAAAATTGAAGAATCTATTGTGAGAGGTCCTGCGGTGATTGGCGAAGGAGCTCACCTTTTTAAAGCTATTATCGGGCCTTTTACGGCTATTGGAGCAGGTGTGAGGATTGAACGGTCTACAGTTGAGCACTGTGTTATCATGGAAGATTGCGTCATTCAGGATGTGCCAAGGTTGGAACATTCTGTTTTGGGTAGAAGGGTTTATGTAAGGCCAGCTCCGAGAAACCAGGAGTCGTTGTGTCTTATGGTGGGTGACGATTGTGTGGTGGAAATTGGTAGAAAATAAGGACTTAGTTCAAAATTTTGGAGGGTTGTAAATGTTTGGCGAATTTCTGGTTGTAGCTTTGAAAAGAAGTGTTTCTAGTATGCTTCCCTGGGATATTCCCTGGTATGATCCCAGTCATGCTGTATTCTTTACGGCCTTGTATTCTGTTCTCACAGTGTTAGGGCTGGGTGTTCTGTGGGCATTGGTGGTTACCATTATGAGGCTGAGAAAGAACGGCGGAGAACATTAGTTTGCAACCAATTTTTCAATATGAAAGCTTTTGTTTATCCATTCTGGTGTTGAAGGAGGTGGCGTATGGATCCTAAGGTATTTCGGGAGTACGATATTCGTGGTATCGTGGGTGAACAGATTCTTGATGATGATGTGGTTCTTCTGGGAAAGGCTTATGGAACTTACATGTTCAATCAGGGGAAGAGTAAAATCGTTGTTGGTCGTGATTGTCGTTTAAGTTCCGATAGGTTTAGAGATCTACTTATGGAAGGGCTTTTGTCTTCGGGAATGGACGTTGTAGATCTGGGAATTTGCCCTACGCCAGTTTTTTATTTTGCCATTCGCCACCTTAACAGAGAAGGCGGTGTAATGATTACCGCCAGTCACAATCCTCCTGAATATAATGGTTTTAAAATATGTAATGGCTTCGATACCATTTCAGGACCAGAGATTCAGAAGTTGCGCAAAATTATGGAGGAAGGGAATTTTTGTTCAGGTGATGGAAGGGAGTCTTCCTATGATGTGATAACACCTTACACCGAATTCATTCTTGGTAATATAAAAATGTCCCGTAAACTTAGGGTTGGACTTGATGCTGGAAATGCAACTGGAGGGCCGATAGCTTTACCCCTATTACAAAAGCTTGGTTGTGAAGTTTATCCCCTTTACTGTGAAATGGATGGAACCTTCCCTAATCATGAACCTGATCCGACTGTTCTGGATAATCTGAGGGATTTGATCGAGCTGGTTAAAAAGGAAAAACTTGATGTGGGGATAGCGTACGATGGGGATTGTGACCGCTTGGGTGTAGTGGATCATAACGGAGAAATCGTATATGGCGACAAATTAATGATTATATTTGCCCGGGAAATTTTGAGCAGAAAACCTGGAGCCGTTTTTATTTCTGAGGTGAAGTGTTCAAAAACCCTTTACGATGATATTGAAAAACATGGCGGCCGAGCGATCATGTGGAAAACGGGGCATTCTCTCATAAAGGCTAAAATGAAAGAGGTAAATGCTGATCTCGCTGGTGAAATGAGTGGACACATGTTTTTCAAGGATAGGTATTTCGGCTTTGATGATGGAATTTATGCGTCATGCAGGTTGCTGGAAATACTTTCGAATACCGGCAAGACAATACCGGAACTTCTGGAGGGGGTGCCGAAAACCTACACAACGCCAGAAATTCGTGTTGATTGTCCTGATGAAATAAAGTTCGACGTTGTTGAAAAGGCTAAAGAAATTTTTAAGAAGAAGGGATTGGATATAATTGATGTAGATGGTGCTAGAATAGTGTTCCCTGATGGTTGGGGTCTTGTTCGAGCTTCCAATACCCAACCGGTTCTGGTTTTGAGATACGAAGCAGATACGCCTGAACGATTGGAAGAAATCAGATCAATTGTGGAAGAGACCATAGAAGAGGCCAAAAAACAATTGAGTTCAGGTAAATAGTCCGTTGTTTAAAACATGGAGTTATTGGGTATCGTAATTTTGGGATTAATGTTTTTGCCTTTGGGATGTAGTTATTAAGGTAGTATGCCCTTTGATGGCTGGATGAAAAGATAGTGTGCAGGAACAAGATTTATTCTTGATAGGGTACATTCCTCATTGTCGGTTTGCCTGCCCGTGTTTCATCCAGTAAATTCGGTTATTTATGTGCATTTGCTTTTAGATCATGGAGCATATATTTTGTGAATTAAAAAACTGGAGGTCTGGTATGTTACGGAAAATAGTTGTTGCAATCTTCATCGTTGGATTTTTCGTGTGTTTGCCGGAAGCGAGTGCGGATGTATTAGGCCATGATATCTATGGTAGGGAAGTGATACTCCATGATGATGGTACTTGGGAATATACGAATAAATCGCTAGATAGCGAATGTCGAAAGTATGCTGAGCGCGCAGTTGCCCAGAACCGTACCAATTTAAAGCTACACTGTGGATATACTGGTCCTCGGTGGCACAGTAACTTCAATACTCATTACCAGTGGTGTATGCAGGCTAGCCCACAGGCAAGGCTTCATGAAACCAGGGCGCGATCTGAACAACTCGCCGCTTGTTCGCGCAATGTAAATAGCAATAAAAGCCGTGAATGTCGAGAGTACGCTAATCGTGCGGTTGCCCAAAACCGTACTAATTTAAAGCTGCATTGTGGGTATACTGGTCCTCGGTGGCACAGTGACTTCAATACTCATTACCAGTGGTGTATGCAGGCTAGTGCACAGCAAAGGCAGTATGAGACTCGGATGCGATCTGAGCAACTTGCTGCTTGTTCAAACAAGGGAGGGCCTCCGCAGCGCACTACCACTTATGAAATGAATATTGACCGCATGGGAATGGACTATAAAAATTTTGATTTGCCCGTGGCCGATTATAGATTATGTGCAAGAGCCTGCCTAGACGAGGCGAAGTGTAAGGCCTGGACATACGTAAAGCCCAACACAATTCAAGGTCCAAAACCACGTTGTTGGCTCAAATATTCTGTTCCATCCAAAGTGAAAAGATCCTGTTGTATATCTGGTGTAATCAAAATTCGTAGGTAGATAAATGGCTAAAATATTATTTTAGGCTTCTGTATATTGGGGCTTCGTTTTTAATCGTCTTCTAGCTGCAGAGAAGTTTGTTGTTGAAGACGATCTAAAATTGATGAAAGTGTACTGGGCAAAATTTTAATGCCTATAGGTGATATGGCTTTTGCTAACAGTTGAGGAGCGTCTTTAGCCTGTGTGTGATAAACATTTTGAGTTCCTATCAGGAGAGTGTGTAAATTCTTGATTAAGTCAGTATTTGATTTTATCCTTTAGAAAGTTGTCCTTTATTGAATACTCATATATTCCAATCTATCGCATTTTTAATTTTTTGTGTTAAAATCTGGCCTTGCAAAATTATGTTGTTTGGAACCTATAAATGGGCGAAAGGCTAACATACAAGCTCGAGAATTATGATTACGAACTTCCAGAAGATCTGATTGCTCAGAAGCCAGCTGACCGACGAGACCAATCCAGATTGATGGTTCTTTATAGAAAAAACGGCCGCATTGAACACCATCTATTCAGTGAAATTTTGCGCTTTTTGCATCCTGGCGATTTAATAGTGATAAATGATACAAAGGTTGTTCCTGCCCGTTTGAATGCTCGCAAAGCAACGGGTGGGAGGGTGGAATTACTCGTGCTGGATCCCTATGTTGATTCTTCTGTACATGAATGTCTCACTAAAGCTTCAAAGCCCCTTAGGCCGGGGATGGAGTTGTTAATTGAAACCTCGAATGGGTTTGAAAAGGCTGAGGTTGTTGAGATTCTTGGTAATGGCAAGGTCAACCTGAAGTTCCCTTCGGTTGACTCTTTTTGGGACCTACTTGAACACTGTGGTAAGGTGCCTTTGCCACCTTATATTAAACGCGATAAAAATGTGTCGGAAAACGATTCTCTGGATTTTGAAAGGTATCAGACAATCTATGCTACAAAGCCGGGAGCGGTGGCGGCTCCTACAGCTGGTTTTCATTTTAGCAAGGAGTTAATGGAAAAAATTGAGTCCAAAGGAATATCCTTTGCTCGCGTTACTCTACATGTAGGTTATGGCACCTTTTCTCCCATAAGAACGGATGATATACGCCATCATAGACTTCATTCCGAATGGTGTGAAATAGCTGAGGATAGTGTTGAGATAATCCGATCTAGAATGCAGGAGGGGCAGAGGATTATTGCGGTTGGGACAACGGTTGTTCGAGTTCTTGAATGGATAATGACGAAATTTGGTGAGATTAGGCCTTACTCTGGTTTTTGCGACCACTATATCTATCCTGGGTATGAATTCAAAATTGTGAATGCCATGATCACCAATTTCCATCTCCCCAGATCTTCTCTCATTCTTTTGGTTTCCGCTTTTGCCGGGAGAGAAAAAATCCTGCGAGCGTACAAGGAAGCGGTAAAGTGTAAATACAGATTCTTCAGTTACGGTGATGCTATGTTTATTGTGTGATTAACGGTGAGGTTGCGATGAATTTTCACTTTCGTTTGCTAGGGACTGACAGTAACACGGCGGCAAGGCGAGGACAAATAGTTACTTCCCACGGTGAAATTGATACACCTGTGTTTATGCCCGTTGGCACTCTTGGTAGTGTGAAGAGCCTTGACCCTTTTGATTTGAACTCCATGAATTGTAAGATAATCCTTGGTAATACTTACCATCTTTACCTTAGACCCGGAGTAGATGTTGTAAACCATTTTGGCAACCTTCATAAATTCATAGGGTGGAACAAAGCAATACTTACCGATAGCGGGGGATTTCAGGTATTCAGCCTTGCCAAGATACGTCAGATAACAGATGATGGAGTAATCTTTCAGTCTCACATAGATGGTTCCAAACATATTTTTACCCCGGAGAAGGCAATAGAAATTCAGACTTTTTTGGGTTCTGACATAGCCATGAGTTTTGATGAATGTACTCCTTATCCTGTAGATAGAGAGTACGTAAAGTCTGCTGTCAATAGAACTATTGATTGGGCATTAAGAGGAAAGCGGGTTCACAATTCTCCGACCCAGGCTCTTTTTGGCATAGTTCAGGGCAGTGTTTTTGTTGAGCTCAGGCTTGATTGCCTTGACCGGCTAATGGAGATAGGTTTTGATGGATATGCTGTTGGCAGCCTTTCGGTGGGAGAGCCAAGGGAGCTCATGTTTGAGGTGTTAGAGAGAATTCTTCCTCATTTTCCCGAAGAGCGCCCAAGATATCTAATGGGAGTCGGAACTCCGGAAGATATAGTGGAATGCGTGAAGCTCGGAGTTGACATGTTTGACTGTGTTTTGCCTACCAGAAACGGAAGAAACGGGACTCTTTTTACATCTTTCGGGAAAATTAACATAAAAAAACATTGTTATAGGAAGGATGAGAGGCCAATTGATCCTGAGTGTGACTGCTTTACTTGCAAAAATTTTAGTAGGGCATACCTGAGGCACCTTTTTGTATCCAGAGAACTTCTTTCCTACCGTCTAAATACCATACATAATGTTTGGTATTATCTGAATCTAATGCAAGAAATAAGGAATGCGATTGAAGAACAACGGTACGATGACTGGGTTAAATCCTTTTATCAAAAGAGGCAGTTGCTAGAGTGAAGTTCTGCTATGTTTTTGTCGGCAAGACGCAGTTTTTAGAAATTGACAAGATGATAAATAGGTATCTCGAAAAGTTGCGTCGTTTTGTGAAGGTTGATGTAAAAATTGTCAGGGAGGAAAGGATAACCAAGTCTAAAACGGACGAGGAGATTTTAAATTCGGAAACCGAAAGGATTTTGAAATGTATTAGCTTACCGGGTCTTGTGGTCGCATGGGATAGAAAAGGAAAAATGCTTTCGTCTAGGGAATATGCTGATTTAATTGGGAAGTGGGAACTAAATGGTGTTAGAAATGTATGGATGGTTGTTGGAAGTGCAATAGGATTAAGCCAGGCCATGCTAAAGAAAGCTAATGAGGTTTTGTCTTTGTCTTCTATGACTTTTCCTCATGATCTGTCTAGACTGATTGTGGTGGAACAGACATACAGAGCCTTTACAATTATCCGAGGTATTCCCTATCACAGATAGTGCAATAGATTGGGGAGATAACATGGAATTTCAATTTGATTTTTTAGTTATAGGTAGTGGTATAGCTGGGTTGTCTTTTGCCTTAAAGGCTTCTAGCGTGGGAACGGTGGCAATTGTTACCAAGAAAGACAAGTTGGAAACTTCCACTAACTATGCTCAAGGTGGAATAGCTTCTGCCATTGGAAAGGATGATTCTTTTGAAAATCACATAAACGATACCCTTGCTGCTGGTGATGGGCTTTGCAAGAAAGAAATCGTGGAAATGGTTGTGAGATCTGCTCCTGAAAGATTACTGGAACTTGTTGAATGGGGGGTGGAATTTAACAGGCGTGGTGATGGACCTCTGGATTTTGATTTAGGTAGAGAAGGGGGGCATAGTAAAAACAGGATAGTTCACGCTAAAGACATGACAGGACGAGCTATTGAATCTGCTTTGATTAGTGCTGCCGAGAAAAATCCTAGAATTCGCATATTTGAAAATCACTTTGCTTTAGATTTATTGATAGAGTATGAGGGTACCAAAGTAGGAAGCTATGTCACAAGTCAAAAAAAAGTGTGTAAGGGTGCCTTGATTTTTGAGAAGGAAACGGCTGAAGTTCATTCATTTTTTGCACATGCAACTGTACTTTGTACAGGTGGAGCAGGAAAGGTTTATCTTTATACCAGCAATCCTGATGTTGCCACAGGTGACGGTCTTGCAATGGCTTTTAGAGCTGGAGCAAAGTTAGCGAATCTGGAGTTTGTTCAGTTTCATCCGACTTGTTTGTTCCATCCAAAAGCAAAGAATTTTCTTATTTCAGAGGCTGTGAGGGGTGAAGGTGGCAAGTTGGTTGATAGCAAAGGACGTCCGTTCATGCACAAGTATCACCCTTTAGGAGATCTTGCCTGTAGAGATGTTGTGGCCAGGGCAATAGATACGGAAATGAAGAATTCAGGAGATGATTGTGTTTTTCTTGATATTACTCACAAAAGCAGGTCTTTTTTGCAGGAGCGTTTTCCTCATATTTATGAAAAATGTTTGTCTTTAGGTATAGACATGGCAAAGGATCCAATCCCTGTTGTTCCTGCCGCTCACTATATGTGTGGAGGAATTTTAACTGACAAATGGGCCAGATCTTCTATTGATAATTTGTATGCCATAGGTGAATGTGCATGTACTGGTCTTCATGGTGCTAATAGACTTGCTAGCAATTCGCTTCTTGAAGCTGTTGTATTTTCTCATCAAGCTTATTTAGATGTGAAAAGAAACATTGAATCTTGGCGTAAAGATAGTTTCCCGGAGGTTCCTTTGTCTGCTACACCTTATTATAGAAGTTCGACACAAAAAGAGCAGAGTGAAATGGTGTTTATTGCTCATAACTGGGATGTTATAAGAAAAATAATGTGGAATTATGTTGGAATAGTAAGGCGCGATAAGCGGCTGTCCCTTGCCAAAAATCATCTTGTTCAAATCAGACAGGAAATAAACGAGCACATGCCTAATATTCCTCTGAATACTGATGCCATGGAATTAAAGAACCTTGCCATAGTGGCAGATCTTATTATCAGATGTGCCATAGCGAGAAAAGAAAGCCGAGGTTTACACTATAATGTTGATCATCCTAAAAGGGATGACGAACATTGGAAGCATAATACAATATTGTCCTTGGATAATGAATGGGAGTTTAAGTGATCTTTTCTGGCTGGAAAAGGTTTATTGTTGTTTTAGCTGGAGTATTTTTCTTCCTTTTTGTGAATGCTCTAATTTGCGTTTTTATTTATAATCAATTGTTACATTCTCCGTTTTGGGCCATACGAAATATTTATATCAACGGAAACAAGGTTCTTAGTGATAAACAAATATTAGATGCAGCTCAAATACCCAAAGGTACAGTCATCTGGGCTTTTAAATTGGCAGATATTCAAGAAAGATTAGAAAAATTGGCATGGGTGGAAAGGGCTAGAATAAGATGGAATTTTCCTGACAGTTTATATATTGAAATATTTGAAAAAATCCCTTTTATAGTGGTATGTTCAGAAGATGAATGCTATTATGTTGACAAATATGGGGTTTTATTTGAACGATGTGGTAGCTGTGGATATTCTCGCTTTAAATTGATAGTTGAAAATATAAAATCTGTTACAGAAAATGCTGCTTCTGTAGTCATTTTGCGTAGTGGTTTTAAAGATGATATCGTGAAGCTGTTGAAAGCCGTGGCTGAGATTGACGGTATATATGCTACGAAATCCACCAGAAAAATAGAATATAACAGGAAAGAGGGGTTTTCGATTCATATTGATTCATTCAGGGTCATTTTGGGTGAAAATGATTTTGACTTGAAGTTGCGTTTGCTTACAAAAATTTCTGAAATTCTTGAAAAATTGAAAAAAATAGTTGACTTTGACACTATAGATTTGAGGTATAGACATTACGTGTTGGTTAAACAAGGTTTTTCCGGGAAGGAATAGTAATGGCTAAAAGCCAGGATATAATTGTTGGGTTGGATCTGGGAACCACTAAAGTTTGTGCTATTGTTGGCGAAGTAACTTCCGAAGGAGTGAATGTCATTGGGGTAGGTTCTGCTCCATCTCTTGGAGTTAGGGGAGGGGTGGTTGTAAACATTGATAAAACCGTGCAGGCTATCAGAAGAGCAATAGAAGACGCCCAATTTATGGCCGGGTGCGAAATAGAAAGTGTTCACGTCGGAGTTGCTGGTACTCATGTAAAAAGCGAGAATAGCACAGGTGTTGTTGCCATCAAGAATCAGGAAGTTACGGAAGTTGATATAGAAAGAGTTATGGATGCTGCCCAGGCTGTTGCTCTGCCTCATGACAGGGAAATTTTACATGTTATTCCTCAGGAATTTATAGTAGACGACCAGAGAGGAATTTTTGATCCTCTTGGTATGAGTGGTGTACGTCTGGAAGTTAAGGTACATATTATAACTGCTGCTTCGACTGCTATCAGGAATATTCAAAAGTGTTGTGAAAAAGCGGGTTTATTTGTTGAGAGCTTTTCTCTTGAGTCCCTTGCTTCTAGTAAAGCGGTGTTATATCCGGATGAGCGGCAACTGGGTGTAGCTGTAATAGACATGGGAGGGGGTACCACAGATATAGCTATTTATCATAGAGGTTCTGTCAGATACACTGCTGTTATTGGATTGGGAGGTAACAATATTACTAACGATATTTCTGTAGGGCTGAGAACTTCACTGGAAGAAGCTGAAAAGATTAAGAAATCTTATGGAAATGCCCTGGCTGATGCAATTGACAGAAATCAGGATATTAAGATCACTTCCGTAGGGGGTCACAAACCTAGAATAGTTGATCCTTATGTACTGGGGCAAATAATTGAGGCTCGAGTTGATGAGATTTTAACGATTGCTGAATGGGAACTTAACAGGTCTGGTTACGGGGACTACTTGCACGCGGGTGTAGTTTTAACTGGTGGTGTTGCCTTGCTTCCCGGTATAAAGGAATTGGCTGAAATGGTCTTTGATTTGCCTGTGAGGATAGGAATTCCTTATACTTTTGGTGGCTTGAAGGATGCTATTCGAAATCCCATGTTTTCTACTGCTGCTGGTCTTATCCTTGCCGGTGTAGATGAGGAAAGCGGGGATTTAGGGTTGAGAGGATGGAGGAGTAATGAATCTGGTTTGTTTAGTTGGTTTAGTAGCGCCTGGAAGAAAATAAAGGAGTGGCTCGGAGAATTCTAAAAGCGCAAATCAAAAAAGAAAGTAAGGAGCGTTCTAATGGAAAATAAAAAGGTAAGCAAATCGAAATATCTCGATAGAGCTTACGAAGATTATTCTGGGGAAGACTTTTTTGATGAAGATTTTGTGGAACCTCAGGCAAAAATAAAGGTTTTAGGTATTGGCGGTGCAGGAAATAATGCAATAAACAATATGATCGAGTCTGGTTTGGACGGAGTGGAATTTATAGCTGCAAATACTGATTTTCAGGCCCTTAGAAGATGCATAGCTCCGATCAGAATTCAGCTTGGTAAGGCAACAACCAGGGGTTTAGGTGCCGGAGGAAATCCAGAGTTGGGGGCTAAGGCCACGGAGGAGGATGTTGATAGGATAAAGGAGATTGTGGACGGTAGTGATATGGTGTTTATTACCGCTGGGTTAGGTGGTGGTACTGGAACAGGCGGTGCTCCGATTGTTGCTCGCATCTGTAAGGAACTTGGGGCTTTAACTGTTGCAGTTGTAACCAAACCTTTCTCCTTTGAAGGACGCATAAGAATGCGCAATGCTGAGGAAGGTTTGTCGAGACTTGAAGAAGTTGTTGACACCATAATCACCATACCTAACGATAGGTTAACAACTTTGTCTGATAAGCGAGCTACTTTTCTGGAAATGTTAAAGAAGGCAGATGACGTACTCTATTATGCGGTTAAGGGTATTTCTGATCTTATTGTGAATCCGGGGTACATCAATCTTGATTTTGCAGATGTTAGGTCTGTTATGAGTGAGATGGGATTGGCACTTATGGGTACAGGTATTGGACGAGGCGAAAACAGGGCTTCTGATGCTGCTCATCAGGCGATTTCAAGCCCGTTATTAGAGGACGTGTCTATACATGGTGCAAAAGCCATATTGGTCAATGTTACCGCCGGTCCTGATCTTACTATGCATGAATTCGAGGAGGTATCTACAATTATTAGCAGCGAAGTTGATGATGATGCAAATATATATCTTGGGATGGCTATAGACAATAGTATAGGCGAGGAATTGAGAGTCACAGTGATTGCCACGGGGATTGGGTCGACTACCAGAAATAAAAAAGAAATTAAGCGTGATTCTCAGAATGTAGTTAGAGTCCGTCCTCGGCACATTCATGGACCTGAAGAAAATAGAATCCCGGAGCCTGACTATGATTACTTAGAAATACCCACTATAGAAAGACAGCCTTCGGCTAGGGTTCGACGAAGAGCCAAGGAAGAAGATGTTGATAGTGCAGGGGAACAGCAAAGAAAGCGTTCAATCTTCAAGAAGATTAGGAGAGCTATTACTGAGGAAGAGGATCTGAGTATTCCGACTTTTATCAGGCGGCAGGTGGATTGAGTGTTGCTTGTGAAATGGAGCTGTCCAGTTGCTGAATGAAAGCGATCTGGTACCATATTCCTGTTCGGAACTCCCTACAGGACCTTTTCTGGTTTTTGCACCTCATCCTGACGATGAAACATTTGGGATGGGGGGAACTATTGCAGCCGCGACAGATGCAGGAATTGAGGTAAATGTAGCTTTCGTAACGGATGGTTCATGCTGTGGGGATCCTGCTATACGGAGAAAAGAAGCGGAAGCTGCGTGTAACCTGCTGGGAGTAAAAGAGGTTTATTTCTTCCCCATAAAAGATAGAAAAGTATTAGAAGAACGTGAATGTCTTGAGGAGAAACTTAAAGAGATCTTTTCTAAAACCTTAGTGCGCACCATTTTTCTTCCTTCCATTTTTGAATTTCATCCTGATCACAGGTCCACAGCCTTAATTGTTTGGGAATATTTGAAAAGGAGTAACTGGAAGGGAGACGTCTGGTTTTATGAAATTAGCAGACACGGCGAAGTTAATAAATTAATTTGTATAGACGGTTACATAGATAGAAAAATTTCGGCCATACGACTATATAAAAGCCAGTTATCTGAAAGAAATTATGAAGACATCATTCTGGCCCTTAATAAATCCAGGACATTTACTTTAGAAGGAGTTAATTACGTTGAGGGCTTCTTTCGCCTTTCGTTGTCGGATTCTTTGAGCAAGTATATTGGAACGCAAAGTTTATATCTGGCGGGTGTTAGAGAAATGGGATTGGACGAGGTCTTTGAGAAACCGTTGGTTTCTGTAATTGTGAGAACTAAAGATAGACCGAAACTTCTTAAAAGAACTCTCAAAAGTATAGCAAATCAAACTTACAGGCATCTGGAGGTTGTAGTTGTAAATGATGGTGGAGTTGAATTGTCTGTTGATGAGTTGCAGTCTATCCTTGGCAGTATAGAACTGAAATACATTTTTCTGAAAAATGGCGCCGGTAGAGCAGGGTCTGCAAACGAAGGGATCCGAGCAGCGACGGGCAAGTATGTTGCTTTTCTTGACGACGACGATGAGTATTACCCTGAACATATAGATGTTTTGGTTCATTGCTTGGAAGGTTTGGATTTTAAAGGTGCCTACACAAATTGCAGAATGGTCCGTAAAGAATTCGATCCTAAAATCAAATCGTGGTCGGATGACAAAGAATTGCTGGTTTTTGGACAGCCTTTTAGCTATGAATTCCTGCTTTTTGAAAATTATATTCCTTTGATTTCAATTATGTTTGAGAGGACAGCATTATTAGAGACGGGCGGCTTCGATGAGAATCTGGAGAAGTTTGAGGACTGGGATTTACTAATAAGATTTTGTTCTAAATATCCCCTTTATCACATAAATACCATTACCTGTAAGTACAATTCATGGTCGGAATCTATGCAGATCCTGGGAGGACCTGATAGAAAATCTGAAGATGCTTATCTAAGGGTGTTGTCCAAGCATTTTTTCAGGTTAAATCCTCAAATTGTTGCCAAATGGCAATTTGAGACTCGATACCTTATGGAAGGTAGGTATAAAAATATATTTGAGCCTGCAGCTAAGAGGCTATTAGAAGTTGAGAAAAAACGGGTAATGCTCGAAAAGAAGGTTTCTGAGTATGAATTTCAAATTGAGGATTTAAAAAGAAAGCTGGGCAGTTACAAAAATAAGAATGAACAGCAAGCGGCTATTATTAAGACATTACAGCAACAAATTAGTATTTTTGAAAGAGAGGTTCAAAATCTTAGCCTCGAGCTGGGAGCCATTTACAATAGCGTTTCGTGGAAACTGATTAATAAGTTGCGTAAGTTTGCTTTGTGGCTTATTCCTCCAGATACGCGAAGAAGAAGGCTTTTTGAATTTCTAGTAAAGAAACCCGAAAGCGCCACTGCTCCGAATGTAACATCTACATCCTCTATTCGGAATAGTATTCAAGTGAATGCCACAAAACCTAAGTCTTTCGACCCGGATAACTTTTCTGTTTGTTTTGTTGTTAATCATTTGGATGCTGGGCAACGCTATCGCGGTTATAACATGTCGGAGTATCTGAAATATGGGGGCGTGGAAAGCCAGGTAATACAAGATACAGAAGTAGCGGACAGCTTAACAAAGATTTTTGATTATGATGTTATAGTACTTTATAGATTATTTTATTCTGACTATCTGGCAGAGCTGGTGAAAGAATTAAAGCGACATGGAAAAGTGGTTGTGTACGATATAGATGACTATATTTTTGACGATAGTGCTCTACCCTATCTCAATGTCCGAGGTGTTTCCAAAGATGAGCTTAGGAGAGTAATAAATAATCATAGAAGAGCTATGGATTTGTGTGATTACTGTATTGTATCAACAGATGCTTTATCGCGTATATTGTCGGGTATAAACAAAAAAGCATTTGTATTAAGAAATGGTCTATCAGATGAACTGATAAAAATATCAAAAGATGCATTGAAAAACAAGTTACCGGATACTGATATAATTAAAATTGGTTATTTTAGCGGTACCGCAACTCACGATAGGGACTTTTTGGAAGCTTCCGATGCCTTAATATATGTATTAGAAAATTGTAGGAATGTTAAACTTATTGTGGGGGGACATCTTAAACTGGATAAGCGGTTTGATGTATTTATCGATAATGGGAAGGTAGAGTTCTTACCTTATGTCCACTGGAGATACTTACCATATAATTTAGTGAAAGCTCATATCAATCTTGTTCCTCTAGAGCAAAATATATTTAATGACGCAAAGAGTGAATTAAAATATTTTGAGTCGGCAATATTGCAGATTCCAACAATTGCTACCCCAGTAGAGTCGTATAAATATGCGATAAGACATGGAATTAATGGATTTCTCGCTAGTAGCACAGAGGAGTGGATTGAGTGTTTGGAGAAACTGATTAAAGATAGAACTTTGCTGAAGGAGATGGGAGCAAATTGTTACGATCATGCAATTAGCAATTACTCACCTCGAGCAATGTCGAAAAAAACGGTAAGTGTTTACAAAGAAATAATTGAATTACACTTATCTTCACTTGACAGTACCAATCTTAAGATAGCTTAATTCCGATGGGGTATACCAGGCAATGAAAGTTATGTTTGTTTCACATGGACTGCCTCCTAAAGAATTGGGTGGAGGCGAGATATATACGTTTACCCTGGCGAAAGCTCTCTTAAAACTAGGAATAGAGGTTGTAGTTTTTTCTCGCACTGTAGATCATAAGAAGAGAGATTATTCAATCTTAAAGGAAAATATAGAGGGGTTGACTGTTTATCGCATTGTTAATAACTACAATGACATATATTCCTTTTTTGATTTATTTATTAACAGACATATTGCAACAAAATTTAATGAACTTCTTAAATATGAGCAACCTGATATTGTGCATTATCAGCATCTTTTAGGGTTATCAGGTGATCTGCCTCAGGTATCAAAATTGTTAGGCATATCTTCTGTATTAACGCTGCATGATTACTGGTATATTTGTCCTAGAGTGAATTGTTTGACTCCTGATAACAAAATATGCTCAGGGCCTTCTTATGGTTATAATTGTGTAGCGTGTTATTGTAATAACCCTAATCCACAAATTTCAATTTCCAACTCGTCCTTTTTAGGAAGGCTTGTATTAAACAGGCAAATACGATCTGCAGCTAGGAGGTTTCTGCCTCAGCCTGTAAAAGATTTCATAAAACGATATCTTTTTAATACAAGTCCTCAGCCTTCTAATGCTGAAAATGCAGCAGAGCAGACTTCAGGTACTTCCCCTTTTGTTGTGTTACCGCATCAGATATCTGAATATTTCTTCAGGTACTTTTTTCTTCAAAATCAACTTTCCTTATGTGCTTACATTTTGGCTCCATCGAAATATATTAAAAGTAAATATGAAACTAATGGAATTGACAATATAATTTATATCCCCTTAGGTATTGAGCTACTTCCGAAGAAACCAAAATCTGTAGAAAAAAGAGGTAAAATTGTTATAGGCTATGTTGGTAATATTTCTCAGACTAAAGGCTTTTCTGTTTTAATAAGAGAACTTACAAAACTGAAAGATTATGATAATTTCGTAGTTTTTGTTCATGGTCAAGTGTATGATAAGGAATATTTTAGGCAGGTTATGGATAGTGTACCTGATAATTTAAGAGACAGGATAAAATTTAGGGGGCGATTTGAAAGAGATATTGGGGTATTAAAGAATATATATCATAATATGGATGTTCTTATTTTTCCTTCAGTGTGTGAAGAAAATGCGCCTTTAGTGGTTAGAGAAGCTCTCTCTTGCGGAGTACCTGTAGTGGGGAGTTTCTTAGGAGGAGTGCCTGAAGTCGTTGCTGACGGAAAGAATGGTTTTCTGTTTGATCCTTTTATCCAGGGGGCACTGGCAGACAAGCTAAAGCTTGTACTGGAAGATAAGGATGTATTAGACCGGCTTCAGGAGGGGGCACAAAATACAGAGATATTTAGCATAGATGATCATGCCAGCGAAATTTTGAATGTTTACAGACAGATTTCTTAAAAACCTATTGTTTACACTAGATTTTCTTTACTTTCTGAGTTTTGAGGCTAATGCTGAAAATCAGTTTTCCTAAAGCCCTGCTCGAGTTAGGATAAGAACCTCTTTTCTGATTTACGGATTCTAAAAAAGTTAAATTTATTGTGGGAGGTTAAAATGGAAAAGCTCTTCTTGTTCAAGCCTTTTCCCTTTGATGTTGGACAAAAAATCAGGATAACCGATGGTCCTAGGCGAGGCGATTGGGAAGTCATTGATGTTTCTAAGCATAAGGTTACTTTAAAGTGCCCTGTTACTGGTGCCCAGATTGTTGCAGACAGGTTCTGTTTTTTTCTGGAGGAACTGGAAGAGTTTGAATGGCCGGAGAAGCACAAAACTTAAATTATTTTTTGTCTCGGCTGTCTCCGCCCGTAATGGAATTTCTGCCAACAAAGATAAAATAAAATATATCTGACATTAGGCTGCCTATTGTTTCAATGGCTTTTCGAAAAGGCGTATTTCTTACGTAAGCCCATCGGTGAGCCTCACTTTTTATGGGTTTCTGGAGATTAGTTATGATCGGGAACTCACCTTTCAGAATGTTTCCATCATGTACCCTAAACCATGCTTCACCTCCAGGAATAACGTCCGTGGCATAATCGAGAATTACTTGTCCATTATCGAAGATTTTACTGGTTACTCTGCGTCCTACGGAAGTGGTACCGATTGTAGCATCTGAGATGGCTTCTATTGAATTCCATGCACCGAAAACTAAATCTTCCGCTGCGTGGTTTATACTTCCCCCTACTCCTTCAATTGCGTCACTAAAAATAGCCCTGTAAAAGGACTTGAAAAAATGTTTTATACGGCCTGACAAGATTTTTGGTGGTTTTTGATTGCCAGGTGTGTAAAGCCCGAATGTAAGTCCGCTTACGATGTTTTTAAAAAATGAAGCTATGGACTGCAGCAATCCCCTTTTTCTTCCTGTTTGGATTTTTCCGTTGCTGTCTATGTATTTAAAAGGTGCACCAATTGTAAGATCCAGAAAGAAATTTCTAATGTTTTTAATAGCGTCGGAAATATCTTTTTTTATTGCAGATTGCCAATTATTTGACACATTTTTAGCCTGTCCATCGGGTTCTTCCAGGTCGTATTGATCTCCCCCAGGGTTGCTCAGGAGTTGATCTTGAACATACATTTTTATCTGATCGGACATGCTAAGCTTGTACGTTTCAATTGCTTTATTTTTACTGACCAGTTTTTCTTTTCCGATATTAACATTAGTAGCCGCTGTTTGAACGTTCAATTGATAACCTTGTTCGTTTACATTGGAGATTTGCGAGTTACCAAGGTGTTTGTCAAATTCGCCTGAATAGTAGCTGTCTTTTGGGCTATGAAATTTATTTACTGCAAAAACTTCAAAAGGAATTTTCTTTATTCCGCTGGTTTTCATTGCTTCCTCCGGAAATGAGATAATAGCAATACCCATGCCTGTTTTTTAGGAATGTGAAGACTTAAGCAAATCTGTAACTTTTTTCACCGGTTGAAAGGTTTCCGAGGGAACCTCTATAAAAATGGTAATCCAGTGAGCCATGGACCCGTTCCAAAGACCCGGATGTTCCAATACCTTAATGGGTTTTCCTTTATAGTGTTTTTCGGTGATAATTACACTGTTCGGATCTTTAAATTTTTCCAAATCAAAGGGCTGACCGTTTGCATCTCTAAGTGAGCAGACAATGTCCACGGGGTTAAAATGGGTGCTGGTCTCCCAGATCAGCCTCTGAGTTTTATCTAATAGGTTGACCTGGGCTTTTTCCACTATTTGTTTTGACTCAGCCTTTTTATCTATGATCCAAAAGGGTCCTCCCCCTGGCTCCCCAGCGTTAGGTACCATGCCACACACTCTTATAGGTCTGTTTAATGTCGAATAAAGATATTTCTTTTTTTCATCTTCCATCAAATAGGAATAGGTTTCAGACAAGGGGATATTCCATTCGATGCAAAATTTTTCCGCCTCCATGAGAAAGTTTTTATCTCCGTTGTGAAACTGCCTTACTAACCTGTGAACATTTTGTTCCACCGTGATTAACAAGCCTCCCAGAATCTTTTTCCATCTGACCACCAGAGGTTTTAGACGGTCTGAAACTACGTTGTCTATGTTCTTGATAAATACAATATCACCTGCGAATTCATTCAGATTCTTCAAAAGAGAGCCGTGCCCTCCTGGCCTAAAAAGCAACCGACCCTTTTCATCTCGAAAGGGCACGTTATTCATGTCAACGGCAATAGTGTGAGTTGACGAGCTTTGGACCGAAAAGGTTATGTCCAGGGTTAAATGATCGTATTTTTGCTTCAAACGCTTGAGCTCCTCGCTAAAAAGGCTTAAGAATTCCTCACCTACAGTGAAATGGAGCCTGCAAACGTCTTGTTCATCTCTTAGGTATTCAATGGCTTCGACTATATGTTCTTCAAAGGCAGTTCGAATTTCATTTTCGTATTTGTGAAAAGGAATGAGAGCTTTAGGCAGAGTTCCAAAATTTAAGTCGTGAAGAATTATTTGTGCCAATTTTTGTAAAGGTCCCTTTGATAAATACTCCTCGATATTTACTCCACTTTTTTTGCAATATTCATTGATGAGGTCGAAAAAGGCAAAGTCTTGTATGTTTTCAAAGAAAACAATAGTGTCCTTAAGACTATTGTTCTCTTCTCTTAACTTAAGATCTTCCAATGTAATGGGTTTTCTGATCTCCAGTATCTTCCATAAACACTGGAACATTCTAGTTGCGGCCCCGGAGGCAGGTACAAATTTGGACATGCGCCCCTTTCTTAATTCTTTTTCATAAATAGAAATGTATTGTTCCTGTAAGTTTTCGGGAATTACTTCTATTCCATCACCTAGTTTACAGGGTCTGTTGAGATGGACGTACCGGTTGCCTTTTTTGAAAAACTCTATGTATCTAAAAATTAATTCACTTGTTATTCCGAGTTCAGTAATTTGTTTCAAGTCCTCTTCTGTTAATGTAAATTGCCCCATTGTGGCCTCCGTAATTATATTGGCTGTGGATGCATGAGGTCATTATTGTAGTTAAGTTTTTAAGAGTTTTTAGTCAAAGAGTGCTATGGAACTTTAACATGCCAAGTTTTCAAAAGCGCCTTATTGTGGTAATGCTTTTGTATTTCCTTTTTCGTCTGTTTCTTCGAACTAGCATTAACAATACAAGCAAAACGGTTATTCCTGAAGCCGTTAAGACCAAGAAGCTGCGCGGGTGAAAATCTCCTAATTTGGTGGAAAGCTTTCTTTTAATGGTTTGGTAAAAACAACGGTACCAAGAAGCTTTGTCTATATTTTTCTTTATTATGAGAGGGATTGTCTGAATTAGTTTGTTATTGGCATATACCTTCATGTAACCAACAACGGTGTTTTTCCTGACCGGTGCGACTATTTCTGGCGGGATTTCCAATTTGCGCGAAACGCTTTGAACAGTTTTTCTGGATAAAACAACCGGTTTTACCAATTTGGGATAAAGTTTTACTTCACTAATAGAGCTTTTCCAAACTTTAACCGAAGTAACAGGTTTGTTTGGGTCTAATGGATTTACAATAGTGTAGTTTCTGAAGCCGTAATTCAGTAGTTTGTAGGTTTCATTCAGACGAAGAGATGGGGTTTTGGCTCCCATAACAACAGCGATTAGTCGCATACCGTTTCTTTTTGCCGTAGCAACAAGGTGATAGCCACCTCGGGAAACAAAACCTGTTTTTAATCCGTCAATGGTGGGGTCCCTTAGAAGTAATTTGTTTCTGTTAAATTGCTTTATGCCATTGTACGTAAATTCTACTGTAGAATGGTATTTCAGTGCCTGTGGAAATCTTTTAATATAGATTGAAGCAAGTTTAGCTATGTCCTCGACTGTTGTATATTGATCTGGATCGTCCAATCCATGAGGGTTAACAAAATGAGTATTTTTTAGTCCGAGAGTTTTTGCTTTTTCATTCATCATTGCGACAAATGCTTCTACACTGCCAGCTACGTGTTCTGCTACTGCAACACAGGCGTCGTTTCCTGAAGCAACGGCTATCCCTTTTATAAGTTTTTGCAATGGTACTTTTGTGCCCACTTCTACGAACATTTTCGATCCACCAGTCTTCCAAGCTCTTTTGGATATCCAAACTTTATCATTCAGATGAATGCTCCCATTTTCAATAGCCTCGAAAGTTATAAATAAGGTCATAATTTTTGTTAAAGACGCTGGAGGTATCCTTAAACTGGGGTTGAATGAATAAAGGACGGTTTGAGTTGACGGTTCTATGAGTTCTGCTGCTCGAGCCTTTATGACGATACCTGGCATTTGGTTGATGGCAGCATAAGCGCTTTTCACGGTTAGCAGGGTTATACAAATTGAAATAACAAAAATAGTCCTATTTGCTCTCATGAATTCTGTGCTCCATAATAGTCTTTAATCGTGTTACGCTTTCCTGCACCTGGTATAACTCAGTGCCTGCTTTGAGTTCAATAATGTAAGGAACTGAATCTAAAACTGGTAATAATTCATGGAATTTGATTTCACCCTCACCAATTGGAAGATGGTCATCGATTCCCTGAACATCATGGACATGAAATCCTGCCAATTGCTCCCGAAATCGCTTTAAATATTCTCCCTTCTGTACTATACCAAGCGATACATTTACAAAGTCGTGCCCTACATCATGCCAGTATTTTAAGGGAGCGCCATCGAACTCTTTGAATAAAACTTCAAAATCCTGAAGTTGAGGCAATTCATGGTAGGAATAGCGATTTTCTGCTGCTATAGTAACCTGATACTTGATTGCACAATTAAGGAGTCTATCAAGGCTCTTTAAAAGGGCATCCAAATATTTGGGGTGTAGCCTGTCTCGTTCTGAAATTTTGCGCTTCCAAAATAATGATTTTTTGTTTTCGTTTGTTCTTTCATCGTAGATAAAAGATTTTATTGTTTTCCATTCTGGATCCATTTCAATTTTTCCGCAATGAATGACTACAACAGCTCCATCAAGGTCGTTTGCATATTCCACAGTTTTTAAACTCCATTTCAATGCCAATTCCCGCTCATGGATGTCGGGGCTCGCCAAATTGAATACGTCACCGCTTGCTCGTAAAAAGGGAATGTCATCCGGTACTGGTACGAAGTTATGAAGACTGAAAACCTTTAGTTTAAGCTTTTTTAGGAACTTTATTGATGTATTGAAAGCCTCTGGGGATATTCTGTAATTTATTTCAATGCCATCTATTTCGAAGTCTTCGAGATACGACACTATTTCTTTTCCAGGTCTTTCTTTATCTCCTAACCATGATGTCGATAAACCAACTAAAAGTCTATTTCCTGCCATAAAAGTTCGTTGCCTTTCTACACTTCCAGGAATTCGAATATTGCTTCTAGCAGTTCAGTCCTCCCGATTTTTTTCGTTGCAGAAAAAAGGAATAATTCCTCGGGCGCGGTTCCAAGCATTCTGGACGCTTCCACTTTTGCTTTGCTCTGCTGGTTTTTGGAAAGTTTGTCAGCTTTTGTAAGAACAGTAATAACTGGTATATGGTGCAGAATTAGCCAATTTCTTAGCTGAAGGTCCTCCGGGGTTGGGAGATGCCTACAGTCAATAATATGAACAACTGCTTTAAGTGTGTTTCTGTTTTTTAGATATCCTTCAACCAACGGGCGCCATCTGGCTTGTACGGACTTGGGAACCTTGGCATAACCATATCCTGGAAGGTCAACAAAATAGAGTGATTTATTGATAAGGAAAAAATTGATGCTTTGAGTTCTTCCGGGGGTGCTGCTAGTTCTGACCAGCTTTTTTCTTTGTACCAGACAATTTATAAGGGATGATTTTCCTACGTTCGACCTGCCGGCAAAGGCTATTTCCGGTAGCACTGGTTCAGGCAGTTGGTTGAGGTGAAACACGGAACACTCAAAAGCTGAAGATTTTATCTTAATATCCCTTTTCATCTCGTTCGCGAATGAAGATACTCTTCTATCCTTTGCAAACCTCTCTCGATTAAATCCAGTGAATTTGCATAGCAAAACCTTAGAAATCCTTCACCGTTACTTCCAAAGTCTATTCCTGGCGTTACTC
>JALXAE010000211.1 GCA_026992355.1 Syntrophobacterales bacterium
GTATGGGAATCGTCGGCATACACAGAAGGCTTGGGATCTCCTTCCGCTGCCCGCATTCGAAGACATGGATAATGATAATATTGATGATTCTTGGGAGAGAGAACATGGATTGAATCCACGTATTAATGATGCCCTTTTCGATAATGATGGAGATGGGTTTAGTAACATACGGGAATATCTGTCTGGTACAGCTCCAGATAATGTTACTGATATTCCGCCATGCGAGGCAAGTTTTGATAACGATCAGGACGCGGATGGAATTGACTTGGTTATTTTTACCCAAGAACTGAATCGGAATGATTGTTCTGAATCAGATCCCTGCCAGTGCGATCTTGATGGCGACGGAGACGTGGATAGCATAGATCTTATCTTTTTTGCGGAGGATTTTGGGAGGGCTCAGTAGGGTTTACCAAGGCACTCGAGAACATTATTTATCATTGAGAAGGGGGAATGGTCTTCCCCTTCAAAAACAAACCGACTTAGGAAAGGAGGGTAATCTCAAGGTAAGCAAGTTGAAAATTTGAGAAAGGAGGACTCCAATGAAAGGAAAACTACTTTGTCTTGTACTTGTATTGGTCTTGATCGTGCCTGGGCTTTGTTTTTCGGCGATTGTTTCTAACTTTGATGATGGTACTTTGGACGGATGGACGAAATCGGGAGATGGTAGCATTACTAACCCAGGTTCAGGAGGTAACCCGGGTGGATTTTTACAAGCTACAGATCCGGCTACAGGTCCTAACACATGGGGGATAGCTCCTTCTAAATTTCTTGGCGATTGGAGTCAATACGACAATACAGGTTTTATTTCTTTTGATATGATTGTTCTATCAGGAGGATCACCAACAACGGAGAAACCCAATGTGTATATTAGTGGACCAGGTGGAAGTGCAAGCACTTTTGCAAACACAAAGGTCTCGTCGACGTGGAAGACATTTGTATTCCCGATTATAGAAAGCAACTGGGAAATAAAGAGCGGATCCTGGGATAACTTATTAACAAATGTGACTATGCTTAAGATTGATCTCGAACAAATTCAAGGGAAAGAAGTCACAGGAATTGATAACGTTACGCTCAGTCAGGTACCAATTCCCCCCTCCTTATTGCTCCTCAGTAGTGCACTGATTAGTTTACTCGGTTTTAGAAAGAAATATAATTTCTCTTGATGTGTTTGGCAGGCCGTGCGAGAAAGGTTGCTGTGAATCTCTATGACCTTAAAAAGATCGACAAAAAGCCCTTTCTCGCCTGACCTCGCCTTTAACGTACTCTATCTAAAATGAAAGAAATGACATTTTGTAAAATGGTATGCATTCTTCAAATAGTGGATATTAGGTCAGCATTAAAAGATTGTAGACAGAATTTTGCTGTCCACTATTTTACATACCATAATTTAGCACCACTTAGGATTTCGGGAGGGGGTTGAAATGATTAGAAATCGAACAATAATAACCCTATTTTGCGTTTGGATCGCTCTGTGTTTTGTCCTGCCTGGAAGCATTGTTTATGCAGACCTGGATGACGGGCTAATTGCTTATTATCCGTTCAATGGAAATGCGAACGATGAAAGCGGGAGAGGAAATGATGGGACAGTTTATGGGGCAACACTAACGGAGGATAGGTTCGGCAATCCGAACAGTGCCTATGCTTTCGATGGGACCAATGATTACATTTTTACTAATCATGACTTTTCCTGGAGCAATGATGCCAGTTTCTCTATAAGCGTATGGTTCAAAACAAGTGATCCTAGTATTGAACAAGTTGTTTTAGGGAAATATTATTTTGAATATACTCTTAGAATAGGTCGAAGTACTTCAGAGAAGATATGCTTTATTTATTGGGATAACACGAGTTGGGGTAACGATACCCTTCGCCTGGTCTACGATGGTGCTCTGGAAAAAGATAAATGGTATCACGTCGTCACAACCTATAATGGTATAAGTAGGACTGCTAAATTATTTGTGAACGGAGTGAGAATAGCTGAGGATAGCGCTATAGACAGGACATTCATGGATAGAGCCTCAAACACAACTATAGGGTACGGCTACTTCATACATGGATACCAGAGATATTTCCAGGGGACGATCGACGATATACGCATTTACAATCGAGTGCTCTCAGAAGCTGAAATAACCACACTGTATGAACAAATAGCAGCAAATGCCGGACCAGACCAGAACGTCTGTTTACAGCTATGTGATACCGTTATCCTTGATGGTAGAAAATCGTTTGACCCGGATGGAGGACCCCTTTCATACTACTGGGAGCTGATTCATAGAGAAGATCCCTCGTATTACGCCACTGCTACTGGAGAGACTCCACAAGTGGTTGATCTGCATCCTGGGGTATATGATGTAAAACTCACGGTTACAAACTCTAAAAACCAGATAGGCACCGATACGATGGTTTTAAGGGTATTCGAAACCTGTAACCCGTGTACCATCATGAATGGAGACTTAGATGGTGACGGAGACGTCGATGGTGATGATCTTTCCATATTCAGCCAACATTACGGAACAGTCCCTTTAAGTCCTTGACGGGTCACACATTATTACGCTGGACTGAGACGATCCTTATCCATCATCATATCTGGATTATGATCCTGTCATTTTTCACTTTGACGGTGTTAGTTTCGAAGAGATGGAATACCCTACCTCAAATTATCTCGAGGCTGTATGGGGAAGTTATGATACAGATATATATACTCGGAGGACACAGAACCATTCTTCACTTTGATGGTGACGGTTTTTCCAACCTCAGGGAATTTTTGGCTAATACTGATCCGACTAATCTTGAGGATAAACCTCCATGCTGGGCTGATTATGATTTGGATGACGACGTAGATAGAATTGACTTGGCCATTTTTGCCAGCGAATTTGTACCCAGAGATTGCCTGGGTAGAAATCATTGCAAATGTGATTTGGATTTTGATGATATGGTAAATGAACTGGATGTCCGATTTTTCTCCAAGGATTATGGACTTTTTGACTGCTTGAGGAGGTAATGTGTTATGAGATCTTTTATCAGCTTGTTCATTGTTTACTCTCTTGTTTTCGTGTGTAGTCAATTTTCTTGGGGAGCTGGAGAAATACTCTGGGACTTCGAATTTGAAGGTTCATATTCTCAAAGTACCCCAGCAATTGATGAACTTCGTAACACCATATACGCGGTATCAGACGGGATTCTTTATGCAATAGACAAGAATGGCCATGAAAAGTGGCAATTTACTCTGCCTTGTGAATATTGCTATCCCTCACCAACGGTTGCTCAGGATGGTACAGTATATGTGGGATCTGACCCAGGGATTCTTTTTGCCGTTAATCCAAATGGCTTTCAAAAGTGGTCGTTCAATTGTAAGGGGAGTATTGATGGTTCGGCATCTATAGGTGAGGACGGTACTATTTATGTACACGCGTCACCAGGGAAATTATATGCGATTACATCGAAGGGATCTCTTAAGTGGATAGGCAACTTGGAGCAGAATCTTTCTGGATCTTCGAGCATGTCATCACCTGCAATTAGCGAAGACGGCACTATTTATGTGTGTACAGTTGGTCCAAATGGTAATATCTATGCGTTTAATTCTGATGGAACCCAGAAATGGATATTCTATACGGGTTGGGGTATATTGGCTAGTCCAGCAATCGATCGCAATGGGACGGTATATGTTATGTCTGGTAACGCGAGCTTGTATGCTGTCCAACCAAATGGAGATTTGAGGTGGTCCTTTTTCACAGGGAATTTGGGTGACAATGAATTTTATTCTTCGGCAGCAATTTCACTTGCGGGTATGATTTACGTCGGCGCCTACGACAAAATACTGGCATTATACCCGAATGGTACCGAATACTGGAGAGCCCAGAAAACATACTGGGCCGATGAATCTCCCGTTATCGGGAATGATGGAACCATATATGGTGGGATTTACGACCATCTTTACGCTTTAAGCCCTGCAGGCGAAGAACTCTGGTCACTAAAAATATACATTTCCTCAGACCTAACACTGGATAGTGAAGGAATACTTTATGCTGTTTCTCACAATAAGTTAGTGGCCATCAAAACTGATTCACCTGGACCCCTCCATGGAAGTTGGTCAATGTACAAACACGACGTGAGTCATAGCGGTTATATAAACCATGTCACACCTGTTCTCATGTTCGAAGACTTTGGGAGAGGAAATTGTGATACAACTACCCCATGCGAGGGAGATTTTGATAGAGACAACGATATAGACGGGCTAGATCTGGCAACACTAGCCAACAAGCTGGAGTCATAATTACAGCTTTTACGCATTTTACACATTTAATACCAATAAAAGCCGCCGGTGTGCATTGAGACTAGCGAAATGCAGAGGATTAGTATGAAAATTACAAGAGGAACCTCTGATTAATTAGCGAAAAAATCTTCATTTTTCCAGTGACATAGTATGTAGAATCGTGTATAAAATACTTATCTTATTGAAATCACAAACTAAGTGCGAAAAATGGAGACATCATGAAAGCAAAACAATCGACTTTTTTCTACTATGTAGTTCAGCATCATAACAAGAGCAAATCTTCCAAGTTTTTAGATGAGATGGATAGGGTAATACC
>JALXAE010000212.1 GCA_026992355.1 Syntrophobacterales bacterium
AAGATGGATCGCATCCTTGCTACCACTTTTCAAGGGAAAGGACGACCTGTGGGTAGGGTTCGCAGCACCAGAAAATATTATCTTATCTGAACTGCGGAAGAGGTTGTTTTCGATTGATTTTACAGATGTGGCGGTCGCTTTGATTGGAGGATCGTTGCTTGTATTCCTTTTTTGGAAAACAGGCGGATTCAAGCATCAAACTGACGAAGAAATTCAGCATCCTATTGTCAGGCTTCATAATTACATAAACGAAGGTGAAGGCATTAGAGTGGAGTTCAAATCTACCGTGCGAACAAATCTTAAAACGGGCAAAAGAGGAAAAGAAATCGAGCTCGCCTGGTTGAAAACTGTTGTTGCGTTTCTTAATTCCGATGGAGGTGCTTTGCTGATAGGTGTTAACGACGAGGGGAAGATCTTGGGAGTTGATGCAGATGGCTTTGAAAACAACGACAAATGTTTGCTTCACATAAAAAACCTGATTAACCAGCACATCGGGGCAGAGTTTTCGGGTTTTCTAGAGGTATCATTGGTAGATTGTGAAGGCAAAAAGGTAGTAATGATAGAGTGCAGTGCTGCCACGGAACCGGTTTTCCTCAAAATTGGTAAAAATGAGGAATTTTACATACGCTCTGGTCCGTCATCGGTAAAATTGTTGCCAAGTCAGATGATAAGTTATGTGTTGCAAAACATGAAAAAAAGAAAAATCTGAATCTGTGAAGTAACAAGATAAATTCTTGATGCTGTGCCTCTAAGCTTCTTCCTGGACAATCAACAACACGTTAGAAATTTCTTAATGAGTTGTTTGGGAAGAGGTGTGTGAGATAGATGTAGCCACAAAATTAGCTAAACAAAGGTTAAGCATTCCGAAATTAGCCGAGATTCTAAGTAATGTATCAAAGGCTTGTCGGAGAAGGGAAATTAGCAGATCTTAATTTTATGAGTACAAAAGGGGGGTTCAAACTCATGGTTTAAAGGAATTGAAAGATTTTCCTCTACACGAAATATCATTCCCGGATAACGTCGCCTGAGGTTGAAGAAAAATAGAAGAAGGTGCTTTGAAATATCCTTTTTATGGATGCAATCGCTTGAAAGTGCTTTTAAAGGCTGAGGGCTACAGCGTATCGAGAGCACTGTACAAAATGCTCTTAACAAAAGGCATGGTGAGCCTTTTTGTCAGGATACCTTTACGTAGATGTTATAAGAGGAGTTAGTCGAATATACCCTCACAGTGTCGCGGATACCTATTTAAGTTTTGCCTTCGGAATTTTACACATCAGAAAACAGGCAGAGGCAGCTGCCTATGTATTCAATAGTAAAGCTCTTCCCTTTTATAGGAGTTTATAGAAAGCATAGGATCTCGACAAATACGATATTAACAGATAACGGCAGAAAACTTTATGAAATCATTACGCTTTTTTGAAGCGCAATTAAAATGTGCGGGAAAAAATTCAAGAATACACCACCATTCATTAATTTGCTGACTCCACATGATTTTTGATGTATAAGGGTTATTTATCTATTTTACGGTCTCTGTTAAAAGACTGGTGCTGAATCAATGCTTCGAACTTTTCATCATGTGTAAAGTTTTTCGAACGAGCATCCGAAGGTTAGAAAAAACAACAAAATAAGGGGAGGCCCATGATAAAAAAGTGGTTTTATCTACTTATCTTGTTGTTTTATCTACCGTTGATGTTTTTTACTTCACCCGTATTTCCTGCTAACAAAGATTCGGCACATCTTTGGACCATAAGCGTTAATCCAGACCTGCAACGTGATAATATGATAATTTACGGTCTGTGGAGGCAGAAAGGAAAACTGGAGTCTGATCTATTTTTCGGCATATTCGATGATAAAACAACCCTATCAAAAGCTCTTGAAGCCATTAAGAAAATTGATCCTACCGCGAGTCCCATGCCGTTGTTAGAAAAACCTATTCCCGATTTTTTACCCGTTACGAAACGCATAACCTTAAAAGAACTCGGTTACCAAACCCCGGTTTATATATGGGGAACACGGGGTCAAAGGAGTATACACATTCCTTGGAGTCAAATATCGTTGCTGAGAGGAGCCAAAATATTTTTTTACATTCGTTTTCCGAAAGGAGTCTTCCGAAAGCCATCTTTATTAACGGTATATGTGGAAAATATTCCGGTAAGAACGATTCCCCTGGATCAACCATTATTACAACCTGTGGAGATACCTCTCGACGATCTTCAAAAAGTAAACATAGGAAATTTTCTCGACATAAAGGTATCAACCTTTTTAACCATAACCGGTGATATATGCGTGGACGATAGAAGCGGCAATGCCTGGGTTATGCTCGAACCCTTTAGCTACTTCCAAATATCCTCAATATCCGCTCTCAGAGGTTTGCGGGACACCCTCCAGAATCCGCTAAACCGCTTCAACATTATACTTCCCAAGAAACTCGGAGCCGAAATACTAACAGGGCTTGTAAATATTACAAGCCTGATTGGAAGCTTTCACCCATACGAACGAAAAAGCTTGATAAATATTGGAAATGTGTATTCATTGCAATATCCCAATATTATAATTCGCAAAATGGAGGAAGACTGCAAAATCGTGGGACGAGACATTTTCGTCTCTCCCGAAAACATTCACAACTTGATAAAATCTTTCCAGATAGCTCCTTTAAATTTTTCCACATGGGAGTCCGTACAGGTAAAGAAAGATGAATCAAATAATTCAGACCTGGTTGTGAGTTTTTCTAGCCTGGGCATTTATCCGCCTGCTCTTAAAGGCATTGGAGATATGAGCTTTTCCGTACCTTTTTCTGTGGCAACCTTTGGAAGATTTCCGTCAAAAATAGTAGCAACTATTATCTATTCCCACACACCCGTTGTGAAAAACGAAAAGGCTTTTATGAAAATCCGTTTTAACGGCAATCTCATAGCATCAAAACTGCTTACGGGCTCGGCAGAAAACTACAGCTTCTCCTTTGAACTTCCTTCCCGACAAATCCAAACGACAAATAACCTTGAAGTAATCACATCTTACTTTCCAGACCGTGGGGAATGTCGAGGAAGTTTTCCGGAAATGGAAGTACAGGTTTCGCCCGATTCGTTTCTAACGATAATAGGTAAAGGTTCACTTGAACCAGTTCAATTTGATCGGTTCCCGGGCTTTTTAAACGGAAAAGGTTTACTGGTCGTGGGAAACTACAGCCCTTCACTAGTTGGTTCTGCTGTAAAATTGGCGGAAAAACTGGGGAAATTAAGACGCTACCCTATTTTACTAAAGGTAATAAACTTAGATAAGTTTTCTCCAGAAATTCAGGATTATCCGTTCATTATCGGAATCTTAGAAGCATCGCAAACGATGGTTTTCAACCCGCCTGTGGATATTTCAGAAGCTTTTTCAATAATTAATCCTCTAACCAACAAGGTTATTCTAAAGGTTGGTACCGATGATAGCTTGGCTATATGGGAAGTCTTCCAACTTAGAAACAACATAGTAGCGGGGATTTTTGCCGTGTCCGAAAGAATTGCCGCGTCAGAGTTGCCCTTAAAGTTACTTGACGAGCTTCTTATTCAGGGTGGGGCAAATGTGGCACTTTGGTCGGAAGGCTTTTCACCTCCGTCGGAAATAATATGGCAAAGTTTTCAAATTGGAAATAAACTCAAAGTAGTGACATTAGGAAAAAAGGGATTTTACTATTATTGGGTTCGTTATAGGATTGTTTTTTTCGTTGGATTGGGTCTGATTGTATTTTTATTCCTCTGGTATGTGTATCGCAAGCTTACCTGATTTTAAAAACCAACGGAGAAGATGGCCTATGATGCGAAAAATTACATTTCTATGGCTAATTATTACCGTTTTTTTCGTGTCTGCTGATGCTATAGCAGGAGCATGGTTACAACCTGAAGGCGATTTTTTTTCGGCATTGATTTTTTACTACTATGAAACCGACCATTATTTTGACAGTCACGGCAATAAAAAGTACCGAGGAGGAAAATTCAAGAAATACGAGATCAACCCTTACTTTGAATATGGGCTAACACCAAAAGATACAGTCGTGTGCAATTTGTTCTATGATTGGTTGGAAGATGAACAGGGAAATGAAGTGTATAAAACCAATGGATTTACAGATCTGGAATTGGGTTGGCGTCGTCTGCTGTGGACCGACGGGGTTCAGGTTGTATCGTCACAGTTGAGCGCAATTATTCCTTTAGGTTACGATATAGAAGACAACCCCAGGCTTGGGTACGGCCGATATGGTTTCGAAATTCTTCTCCAATACGGCAATTCATTTCAATTTCTTAACAGACATGTTTTCGTAGACTTTGCCGCAGGTCCTAGAATATTTATTGGTTATCCATCGGATCAAATAAGAGCTAAACTCACATTAGGCTACGACCTTTTTAAAAACTTCCAACTGATAGGAACTTCAGAACTGCACTGGGGTTTAAATAACGGCTCATACAAAAAAATAGGTCCAAATGTAACACTTCATACGGATTACAAACTTCTCAAATTGTCTATTTCCGGCCGTTTTAGGCTTTCTTCCCATTCTTCATTTGTAATTACTGCCTATTCTCACACAGTGTG
>JALXAE010000213.1 GCA_026992355.1 Syntrophobacterales bacterium
TTACAGTCCAAGACAAACCTGTGGTACATGCCATAACTACGATGAAATCGTGAAAGGCTACCACTTCCAGCAAGGATGGGACAAAATTAGTGACAATTTTAATCCCCAAAAGCCGTGGGTTTTGTCTGATGGTATGATGGGAAAGTTCTGACCGCCATCCTTTCGCCAGTTGGCGAAAAAGAAAAATAAAAGCCCGGATGAAATTGATGTAACAGTTTTCGAATGGGTCAGTCTTGGACCTAGATCGCCAGAACTTATTGGAAAACCTGGATGCGGGGGCTGTCATCCAGGCGGCGGGGGACTTGAATTTGACCGAGATGGCATTAGGTATGATAAGCGCTTAAGAAAACATCCAGAACTAGCACAAAGCCTGGACGGTGATTACTATAAAAGTCATTGGGATAAATCGGGAGTGGTAGAAGCAGATTGTTTAATATGCCATTTACCTGGTTACAACTTTAAAGAGAGAAACAAACAACTGAAAAACTGGAATTTCAAATGGGCTTCAACTGCAGCATCCGGGATCGGGCAGGTTGTCGGCTTTGTCAGAAATGGAGAAACACCAAAGGTTGTGTACAATAAAAGACTATTCAATGATGACGGTAAAATAGTTTTAGACCTGGCCTACCCACCACCATCAGAAAACTGCAATTTTTGCCATGGTATTGCAGACGCCAAAAAAAGAGGTTTTTCTTGGAATGATAGAAAGAATCACGATGTTCACAATACAAGAGGGTTATCGTGTGCGGATTGCCATCCCGCTATTGAAAACAAGAAACTTGGTATAAAGAAAATAAATCATCAATTTGCAAAGGGTGATGAAAACGTCTCCACTGTAAGGGATGATCTTGATAACACTATCATGACTTGCAAAGACTGCCATTCAAAAGGCTACATGGGAGCTCCAAGACCAACTCATTTGAGTATTCGCCCAAATCATCTGGAGAAACTTTCTTGTGAATTCTGTCATATACCTCAGCTTCACGTGGCAGCAGCAGAGGGATTTGATATAACAACGGGAAAAATGACCTATTATCCCAAGCTTAATCTGGCCAATCCTAAAGAATCTCCCAAGAAAATCGGCCAGTATTTCGACTGGTACCCGCGCTACTCAGAAACCAAACATGGTACTATTGGCCCAGTGAATCAAATTATAGGAGTAATGTACACTAACTTGGACAAAGACGGCATTTACTATCCACTGTTTGCTAGAGAGATAAAGAAAGCATACTCAAAAGCTAAGAAGAAATTAAAACCCAAGAATCCGGCCAAGCCAGCTATTCACACACCCGAGCAAATCAAAACAATGCTAACAGCTTTAAAAGAAACCCTTAAAGGAAACGCCCGTTTTCAGCAAATTAAGCCTCACTTCCACAAAGCTGGAAAACTATACCATCTCAACGATGAAGGCGAACTTGTGGTAGAAAAAGATAACACCTGGTTTGCGAAATCCGAAGGATTCAACATAAATCACAATGTAGCACCCGCAGGACTTGCTCTGGGAGCTAATGGTTGTACTGATTGTCATTCGAACAAATCTCACGTTTTTAAGGGACAAATTGTCGTAGATCTTTTCGGACCAAAAGGAAAACCTGTAACTATAAGCTCAGGACGCTTATTCGGGTGTAAACCTTGGATATTTGCTTTAAATCAATTCCACCAGCTCTACTTAACCCCTTATGTAAGCATAGTTTTACTGCTTATAGTATTTGCACTCGTACTACACTACACCGGCCAAGGGCCCAAAATAGCAGACTTTTACAATGAACCGCCAACTATCACGTGGTTCACACTAAAAGAAAGATGGACTCATCTTTTTAGAATGATAAGTTTTTTAATTTTAGCATTCACCGGTTACATATTTTTTTATAACAATATCACCTTATTAAAACTATCCATTGGTACCCCAGAAAAGGCCGTTGTGCTACACTGGGTATCGGGGATAGTATTTTTGTTAGCATCAATAGTCAGCATAATTCTCTGGGGAAAGGACGCTCGATTTGTATCTTATGATAAGGAGTGGCTGGCAAAAAAAGGCGGATATATAGGGGGCAAGGAAGTAGATGTTCCTGCCGGTAGGATGAACGCTGGTCAAAAAATATTCTTCTGGTTAACCACTCTTTTAACCTTCATTATGGGAGCGACTGGCATTTTGCTAATTTTTAAAGCAAAGCTGCCATTAAGCTGGAATTGTTTGTTGTCAACCATTCACGGTTTTTTCGCTGTTGTTTTTGTCGCTTCTGTGATAGCTCACGCGTACCTTGCTACTTTAGCAAATCCGGGCACCTGGAGAATCCTTGTTGATGGTAAAGTCAGCAAAAGCTGGATAAAAAAGCATCATTCTGAATGGTATAAGGAACACATAAATGAAAAGTTAGAGAATTAAGTTCAAAAAATAAGCGGTTCCCTGAAGAAAAAGGGAACCGCCTGATTACCCACATATCTGCTTTACTTCAATCCCATAACGCTTAATCTTTTTCCAGAGAGTAACTCTACTAATTCCCAAAAGCGTGGCTGCCTTGACTCTATTACCACCCGCGCTTTTTAATGCCTCGATAATTCTATTTTTCTCCTCTTCTGATTTTTTGGCGGAATTAAATTGAGGCTCAACTAAAGCCACGGGATGGGAAAAATGAAAGTGATGAGGTAAATGATCCGGTGTTATTTGACCTTCCTGACACACTGCAAAAGCATATTCTATTGTGTTAATAAGTTCTCTCACATTCCCCGGCCAGTTGTATTCCATAAGCTGGGCCATCGCCTTGCTGTTGATACCATTTATAACTTTGCCGGTTTTAAGAGATAAGCGAGAAATAAAGTAGTCAACAAGCAGTGGAATATCCTCTTTTCTTGCACGCAAAGGTGGAAGAATTATAGGAATTACAGCGATCCTGTAATAAAAATCGTCACGAAACCTCCCTTCCTCCATAAGTTTGAACAGATCTTTATTAGTGGCAGCTATTATTCTCACATCAATAGGGATGGGCCTATGATCTCCCACTCGTTCAATCTCTTTTTCCTGAAGGACTCTTAAGAGTTTTACTTGAGTAGACAGAGGAATATCTCCAATCTCATCCAAGAATATACTTCCCTTATGAGCAGCCTCAAATCTACCCACCCTGGTCCTGTTTGCTCCGGTAAAGGCTCCTCGCACGTGCCCAAAGAGCTCACTTTCCAACAGTTGTTCGTTAAGTGCTGCACAATTGACCTTTATGTACGGTCCTTTCCGACGACGGCTTAGTTTGTGTATAGCGGCAGCTACAAGTTCCTTTCCCGTCCCACTTTCCCCGTAAATGATAACAGGCGCATCGGAGTGGGCCGCACTCAAAATTAACTCAAAAATCCTCTTCATACTTGGGTGCTTTCCTATAATTCCCTCAAATCCATCTCCCCGACTCAGCTGACGTCGGAGTTTCAATATTTCCTTTTCTTTAGCCAGAATCTCCGATATGTCCGTAAAGGTTTCGACCCCACCTATAAGTTCTCCAGAAGAATCTTTTAAAACAGCGGCATTTTTAATAACCGAAAAGTACTCTCCATTTTTCTTTCTTAACGTACACTTACATCTCCTAACGTTCTCTTGCCTAAATAGAGAGCAATACCTGTTGCCACCCTCTTTTATGGCCCCAACGCACGTGTCACATTCAAGAATTCTACAAGACTGACCTATGAGTTCATCCTTGGAGTACCCCGTGAGCCCTTCCAGGGCCTTATTAACAAATAAAATGGTCCCATCAACATCAACAACCATTAACCCATCCATCATTGTGTTCACAACAATCTGCCACCACTCATACTTCTCGATATGAAACATCAAACCTTTACCTCCCTCCCATGCACACCATCTGTGTTAAGTGTTAACTTAACATTAACGAAACATTAACATCATTATCCCGAAAAGAGCAAACTATTATTAGAATACAAAATGGTACCAATCTTGCGTAAGGGAGTGTCGGGAAGAAAAAAAACATAATGAGGAGGCTATAGGTTTTGAGGATAGTAAATTTATTAGTGATGGATTTCACTTAAAAAGGAGAAAAAAATGGCAGAAAAATTTATCTTCGTGATTTCAAAGGGTTTGGAAAAGGCAGGTGGAGCAACAAGGTCTTTCCAGTTTGCTTCTATAGCTGCAGAAAAGGGACATCCTGTAGAGGTTTTCTTAATTGACGATGCTATACACTGGGCCCAGGTGGGTATGGCCGAGGGGATTTTTGCGCCAACTGGAGAAAAGATGAAAGACTTCATAGAGAAACTTGTTAGTTTAAAAACTCCTATTTATGTGTGCAAAGCATGTGCTGACAAGAGATTATTGGGACCAGACGACCTTATACCCGGCTCAGAAATTGCCGGTGCTCCTGTACTTGTAGAAAAAATGGTAGATCCTGCTTATAGGGTTTTTGTTTTCTGATAAACTACCACACCAACAACATGGAATAAATCGAGTAGGGTGAGATCGGGTAATTAATCCGATCTCATCCCTCTCACAGAACCGCACGTACGGGCCTCGTATACGGCTCCTGTTTATTCTTATCCCCGTCGGATCGGGGGAAGCCGGCCAAACTC
>JALXAE010000214.1 GCA_026992355.1 Syntrophobacterales bacterium
CCTGGAAAGGCTGACTGGGTTCGACATGGTAATTCTGGAGTAATAATGACATTTGGTCATATCCTAAGTCAGGCTGTTGAGGCCTGGGAAATTTTAAAAGATCAATACAATATTGATGTGTCCGTTGTAAATTGCGCTTCCATAAAACCTTTCGATGAAAACGCCGTGGAGCAAGCAGCAAAAACAGGTCTTATTATCACTGTGGAAGATCACCACGTTGATACGGGGCTTGGTGCAATTGTATCCTCTATAATAGCTTCAAAAGGGCTAAGGTGTACATGTTTGCGTTTGGGAGTCAAAAAGTACGGTGTATCCGGAAAACCTGCAGAATTGTTTAAACTTTACGGGATTGACAGCATTAGCATCGTTGAAGCGTTTTTAAAAGCTCGCGGGAAGAAGGGATAGAACTAACCAGAAGATCAAACCGTTTGTAAAATATTTGTGTTGAAAAAATTTTTTGTATTTCGGGGATAGACCTGTATTTAGACAAAAAAATATGCAGTTCATTCTCTGTTGGAGGGTACAGGCTTATTAGAGGATATACCCATGAAGGAAAAGTTTTGTACCTTACCAAAGGAGCTATATTCTTTGTCTGTAAAATCATAAGTATTTTTGCATGTAGTTTAATCCCAAGAGCCACTTGGTAAGAAGAAGGTATCCTTATTTTAATTTCTCGGTATTTTAACAGAAATTTCAGCGCCTTACCATATTGTTTGGCGAACTTAATTGATGGTGGTCTATTGATAAATTTAGTAAAACTATCCTCTTCATCCAAATCCATGAAAAATTTTTGCATATAAGATTCTATCAAACGATGGAAATATACCTTTGAAAACTTATGCCCTGTAAGCTTAGTTAGCTTTTCAGAAGCTGCTTCAATATCAGGATGCCAGAGTTTATCTGCCAATAAATGAAGAATAATTCCTAAAAGCTGCATCTTACTTGAGCTTTCAACTTTGTTTACAAAAGCTGGTAAAGAAAATGCTTCCCTTTCAAAAAGGTGGAGTCTATTTCCTAACCTTGGAAAGTAGGGTAAAGGGACGTAAAAAAACATATCTGGTAAAATGGATGACCACGCAAGTTCCTTGAAACTTTCATTTTCAAAACCATATATAGATGACAACATCTTTGCGATTTTAAAATGAATCGATTCTTTGGGCATTATTGCATATCTATGAAAAGTAATTTATTAAATCCGGTACCAATTTTCTTATGAAGCTTTTTTTATCACTATCGTAAACTGCAAGATATTCTTCGTATCTGGGATGACTGGGTGAGAGAGAAGGAGTGAATTGTTGTAAATGAGAAAACTTTTCCTCAAAATTTAAAATAAGTTTAATAAGCGGCACTTCACGGCTTTCAAAAAACTCGACCCATCCAAGTCTATACATTGCTTCAAACCGTAACTGATCTAAAAGAAAAATGGACACATCTATAATACGCAAACGGCTATTTTTTGATAATTCGGCGAGAGAAATATTGGTTTTTTTGAAGTTTAGAGTCTGCAAAACAAAATCTTGCAACAACTGCATCGCCTCCTTTGAACCAGACACAAAAAACCCCACAATTTCATTGCTTAAATCCGAAATAGAGGTTTCGGACGAAAACTGCTCGTTGAACTTTCTGCTCCACTGCTGAAAGGCTATTCGAGCTATTAATTCGTTTTTTTCTTTTTCAAAATCTAAGATCTCACCCATTATTAACGATCCTTCGAACCAATTTATATTATTATAATCGAGTTGACCATTAATCATAAAAAAGCTAACAAATACATCAAAATATAAAACAGATTGCAGGGATTGGCATATGGATAAACCGAATGATATTTCAGCCAGTCTGGAAGACTACTTGGAAATTATATATATCCTGGAAAAAGAAAACAACTCTGCCCGTGCAAAAGACATAGCGGAACGCATGTGCGTTCAAAAGGCATCGGTTACGGGTGCTCTCCGTAATCTTTCCGCAAAGGGTTTGATCAATTATGAGCCCTATAGCCAGATAACTCTAACAAATGAGGGTAGGGAAATAGCAAGGGAGGTGATCAGAAGACACGGAATTTTAAAGGAATTTTTTGAGTTTGTGTTGAAACTTTCTCCTGAAGAAGCAGAAGAAAATGCCTGCAAAATCGAACACGTCATTCATATTGGAGCAATGAAAAGGCTGACAAAATTCCTCGAATTTCTAAAAATATGTCCTCGAGCTGGATCAGACTGGTTTGAAGCCTTCGAAAATTATTGTAACGACGGCTTAAACAAAGAGGGATGCGTTACATGCATCAAGAAATGCCTGGAAAAAACCTCTCATATAAAATAAACCAATATTACTTCATCACCGAAGCTGGTTTTAAAACAACGATTCTTTACATTCCTGTTTAAAAACAGCTATTCGCCTCGTATTTTTTCCAGAGCTTCCTGTCTTCTTTTACACTCTATACACAGAGTTGTAACAGGACGTGCCTTTAACCTTTCAATATCTATATCATCACCACACTCTTCACAAATCCCAAAGGTTCCATTTTCTATTCGTTCGAGAGCTTCTTGTATCTTTCCAATCAGTTTTCGTTCTCTATCCCGTATTCGGAGTAAAAAGTTTCGATCCGTCTCCAGTGAAGCCCTATCCGTAGGATCTGGATAAAAGGTATTTTCACCGGTCATCTCATGCATGGTCTTTTCTGCTTCTCGAAGTAGCTCTTGCAAACGACTCTCCAAGAGCTTCTTGAAATAAGCTAGAGTTTCCTGATCCATTGTGTTCTCCTGCAAGCAAAAATTCAACGCTCGAACGTACCGCTTTTACCTCCAGTTTTGTAAGTAAGACGTATTTGGTCTATTGCTATGGATTTGTCAAGCGCCTTGCACATATCATAAATGGTCAAAGCAGCCACTGAAACGGCTGTAAGAGCTTCCATCTCTACTCCAGTCCTATCTGTTGTCTTCACAACTGATTCCAAACGAATAACGGACTTTTCTCGTAGTATATCAAACTCAATATTTACACTGGTAATTTGCAAGGGATGACACAAAGGGATAAGCTCCCAGGTCCTTTTAGCCGCCATAATTCCGGCTATTCTAGCAGTTTCCAACACATTTCCTTTTGGAACTCTTGAACTCAGAATGTCATCCAAAATGCCAGGTTTTAAGTAAACGAATCCTTCCGCTCGCGCTTCCCTGTATGTAGGCTTTTTCTCCGTCACATCAACCATTCTCACATGGCCTGCATCATCGATATGTGACCAATCCTTGGTCATTAAACATTGCCTCCCTTCATCCGGTTGTTAGAGAAAATCAAAATAGCTCCGACTTAAATATAGACGTTTCCGTTTGCGACTCCTCTTTCGCCCCAGAAGTTGCCACAGATACTCGTGGTATATGGCCTTCTTTGAAAGGCAGATAAGCTACTTTCTTACCATCCGTTCCTATATTTACTCGCGCAAAAACAATACCAGGAGGTACCGGAAAGTCTTCATCGGGTTTATCGTGCAACCAATTCATCATAAACTCTGTCCATATAGGACAAGCAACCCTTCCCCCTGTTTCTCGACGCCCTAGGGACTTAGTAAAATCATCAAATCCTACCCACACACCAGCAAATATGCTGGGTGTGTAACCCATAAACCAAGCATCTCTGAATCCATTTGTTGTACCAGTCTTGCCAGCAGCAACCCGCCCCAGCCTTCTGGCATAGCGTCCTGTACCTTCTTGAACCACAGCTTTTAACATGTCGGTAATAATGTATGCAGTTTCGCGAGAAAGAACCCGATATTTTCTGGGTTTTCTTTGAAAAATGAGATTCCCCTTTTTATCTTCAACGCTTACTATGCACCTAAATTCAGGCCTTTCTCCCCCATTAGCAAACGTCGCGTAAGCATGCGCAAGTTCCCATAAGGAAACACCAGATGCACCCAGAGCAAGAGATAAAGTTGGAGTCAGACTGGAAGTAATTCCAAGTTTTCGGGCATAAGCTATAACATCTTCTATACCCACAGCATCCAATAACTTAATTGCTACAACATTTCTTGACAGTGCCAAGGCTTTCCGCAAAGTGATGGGACCCATAAATTTTCCATCGTAGTTTGCCGGCTTCCATGGCCCCCTCAGGCTTGGATCGGGACGAATGACAGGAGAATCCACCAAAACCGACACTTCCGTATAACCTTTTTCAATAGCTACCGAATAAATTATGGGTTTGAAAGCAGAACCTGGCTGCCTTTTCGGTTGAGTTACTCTGTTAAACTGACTTTTTGCAAAGTTTTTTCCTCCTACCATGCAAAGCACATCACCATTTCGAGGATCCACACACAGCATTGCTCCTTCAACTCGCGGAGTCTGATCAAGACTTACAATCCACTCCTTGTCCCCCAGCTTTTTCTCAAGCCTTACTTCTATGATAGCTCCCCTGGGAAGTAACTTTCTCATCCTTGAAAAGCTTTTGCGAGCCCATTTCCACTTTTCTGGAGTAAGCCACCCCGTTTTATCTCCCAACAAAACCTCAAAAGTTTTTGTTTTTCTATCGCCTCTTACAACCAGGGCTTCTACGGTCATCCCCTTTTTGAGCTGCTTAAATCGATTTTGGAACTTCTCCTTCCATTCAGATATATCACTGGCTTCCAATATCTTCTTCGGCCCTCTAAATCCGTGACGCTTGTCATATCTCTTCAACCCATTTATTAAAGCTTTCTGGGCAAAATTTTGAGCTTTCGAATTGAAGGTCGTGTATATCTTAAGACCGGACTCATAAAATGTCCTTTCTCCAAGTTTTTCTATTAACTTTAGTCTTACATACTCCACGAAATGGTTTAATTTAGCTAAAGTCCATGTATGATTTCTCGCCAGTTTTATAGGCTCACGAACAGCCCTTTGTGCTTCCTGATGTGTTATAAAGTGTTCCTCTTCCATTCTCTTTATTACATATAACTGCCTCTTCCGTGCCTCTTTAAAATTCGAATAGGGATTGAATCTAGAAGGAGCCTTCGGCAGACCAGCTAAAAGAGCTGCTTCTGCTATGGAAAGCTCATTTACATGTTTTCCAAAATAGACCCTTGCCGCTGCTTCAACTCCATAAGCCCCAGCTCCAAAATATACATGATTGAGATAGATGAAAAAAATTTGGTCCTTAGACAGCGTATGATCTATTTTATAGGCCAAAATAGCTTCTTTGAACTTTCGCTTCCATGTGCGTTCGGGAGAAAGAAGAAGAGATTTCACCACCTGCTGAGTTATTGTGCTTCCTCCCTGAACGATACTTCTTGCTTTTATGTTGGCAATGGCTGCTCGAATTATGCCCCAAATATCAATGCCTGGATGTTCGTAAAATCTCGCATCCTCAGCAGCTAAAAAGGCCTTTTTGACATGACTAGGAATTTCTTCAAAAGGAATAAGGTATCTTCTTTGATGGTAGAACTCCGCTATTACTAGCCCATCAGAATCATAAACAGTAGTCACAGTTGGAGGACTATAGTGCTTCAGAGATTCAATAGAAGGCAGGGAACGCTCTATGTGAAGCAAGAAAGTAACACACAAAACCCCTGCCAAAAAAAACAATGACAAAAAGCAAATGAAAAGAAATATAAGAATGTTTTTAATTGTCGAACTTGTAAACATTTTATTTACCCTTATTGTCATTAAGGTTCTATGCCAGTCGATCCTAATTGGCAAGTCTATGTTTTTAACATTTGACTAATTGTGTTTGCTTGTTAGATTACCTGACGGCAAAGGTAATATAACCTGGAATAGGTATTAATTGAACGGTTTGGGCCCTGATGTCAGGCTTAAATCGTTAGTTTTTTGTGAGGAAGGTCATGTCTAATGGGAAGAAGCTCAGAAAAGTCAGGAATATTGGAATAATAGCTCACATAGACGCAGGCAAAACTACTGTAAGCGAAAGAATTCTATATTACACAGGTAGATCTCATAAAATAGGGGAAGTTCATGATGGCACTGCTGTTATGGACTGGATGGATCAGGAACAGGAACGAGGGATAACCATTACTTCGGCCGTCACGACTTGCTATTGGAAAGGACACGAAATTCATCTTGTAGACACCCCAGGACATGTGGATTTCACAATAGAAGTTGAACGTTCGCTCCGCGTATTGGATGGAGTTGTGGCTGTCTTTTGTGCCGTTGGAGGAGTAGAACCACAATCCGAAAATGTGTGGCACCAAGCTGACAAATATCATGTTCCTAAAATCGCTTTTGTTAATAAAATGGACAGAATTGGAGCCGATTTTGGACAGGTTCTTGATCAAATGGTGGAAAAGCTTGGTGCAAACCCTTTGCCTATTCAAATACCAGTTGGTTCCGAAGCAGATTTCAGAGGCGTAATTGATCTTCTCGAAATGCAACAGATTGTATGGCTAGAAGAAACTCTAGGCGCCAAGTACGAATATGTTGATATTGATTCTGATCTTATGGACAAAGCCTTGGAAGCCAGAGATAACCTCATAGCCAAGGTGGCTGAATTTGATGATGCTCTAATGGAAAAGTACTTAGAAGAACAACCCATAACCGCTGCCGAGCTTATTCCCGTTATAAGACGAGCCACCTTGGAGCTTAAACTTGTTCCAGTACTGTGTGGAGCCGCTTTAAGAAATAAGGGTATTCAACCGCTTCTTGATGCTGTGGTTAACTATTTACCTTCTCCGTTGGACGTGCCACCAGTTGTCGGAATTAATCCCCTAACCGGTGCAAAGGAAGAACGTCACCCCAGCGCTCAAGAACCCTTGTCAGCCCTTGCTTTCAAAATCTTTATGGACGAGGGTAGAAAGCTGACCTATGTTCGTATTTATTCAGGCTCTATGACTGTTGGTTCCCAGATTTATAATGCCTCCAAAAAAACTAAGGAAAAGCTTTCCAGAATTTTTTCAATGCATGCCAACAAAAGAGAAAGGAAGGAAAAGGCGGAAGCAGGTGACATTGTGGCTTTAATGGGAATGAAAAGCGCCACAACTGGGGATACCTTTTGCGACCCCAGTTATCCAATTCTGCTGGAACCCATAGATGTCTATGAACCCGTTATCTCCATGGCAGTTGAAGCCAAAACAAGAAGTGACCAGGAAAAGCTTGTTGGAAGTCTTGCCAAGATTTCAGAAGAAGATCCTACTTTTAAATTCAATGAGGATCCTGATACCGGACAAATCATAATTCGAGGAATGGGAGAACTTCATCTGGAAGTACTGCTCACTAGATTGGAAAGAGATTATCATGTATCAGTTAGAGCAGGCAAACCTCAGGTTGTCTATCGAGAGACTATCCAAAAGGAGGCTTCAGCTGAAGGTGTTTTCGATAGAGAAATTGCTGGAACGAAACATTTTGCCAAGGTTACCATTATGCTAAAACCCAGAGCTAGAGGGAAAGGTAACATTACATCCATTGAGGTTGACCCGGATAAACTTCCGGAAGATTTTGTACAATATTTGGAGCAGGGCGTAGACGACGCACTAAATAGCGGTATCATAATGGGATACCCGGTAACCGACGTAGAGACCATTATTACAGACATTGCTTATGACGAACAAAACCCCAGTGATCTGGCTTTGAGGGTGGCTGCCAGTATAGCTTTTAAAGAAGCATGTAAAAAAGCAGATCCTCTTCTGCTAGAACCTTACATGACAGTAGAAATTTTGACCCCAGAAGAATTTCTGGGAGATGTAATTAACGATTTAAATCTAAGAAAAGGTCGTATAGAAAGTATTACAACTAAGAAAGCCGTACAAATGGTGAAAGCCCTTGTTCCGCTGTCTAAAATGTTTGGTTATTCGACAGATTTGAGATCAGCAACGCAGGGTAGAGCCACCTTTGCTATGCAGTTTTCTCATTACGATGTGGTTGTAGATCAGAATTCTGTTGGAACGTAAATGCAAAAATTGCTTGTAATTTGTGGTGAGCCTGTGTTATGCCTTTGCGTGCTTCAGACAAAATTGCTAGGCAACCAACTCAAAGGAAATTTTTAATATCATTGAAAGGCAGGTGAAAATTTAATGGCTGAGCCTGAACTCCAGGAATCGTTTGAAAAGAAGATAAGAAAATTAAGGAAAGATTTTCAGAAAAATGTTCAGCCTGTTTTGAGAAGGCATAATTATTATCTTTCCAAAGGTGAACGAAGGAGAATAAAACGCAAAAAGGCTATTAAACGGTTGCAGCGCCGTGAACGACGCCTGATGCGTTCCGCTTAATATTTTGCTCTTTTAGAAGTTGGTTGCCTGCAAGCGATGAGAAAACTATATGAGGTAATTTTGGGGGCTCTAAGCCCCCAAAATTTTTTTAGGATGTAAACCCACCTTTAAAATTAGGCTTGCGTTTTTCCAAAAATGCTGCGACACCTTCCTTGGCATCTTCGCTAACGAATGTTAAAGCAAATGTATTAGCTTCCAGCTCGCATCCACTTCTAAGATCTGAGCCAATTCCCTCATCTATAACCCTTTTAATTGCTCTGATTGCGACCTGGCTTTTCTTTGCAAGGCTACTTGCAATTTTTAGGGTTTCTTCTAGTAGCGATTCAGCAGGAAAGACCTTTGCCACAAGCCCTATAGCTTTGGCTTCTTCCGCACTTATCATCTCTCCAGTCATACACAATTCTTTTGCCTTTGCCCTGCCCACCAAACGAGCAAGTCTTTGAGTTCCTCCGAAACCGGGAATTATCCCAAGATTGATCTCTGGCTGACCAAATTTTGCTTTATCTGATGCGTAAATGAAATCACAGCTCATTGCAAGCTCGCAACCGCCTCCAAGTGCAAAACCGTTCACACAGGCTATAACCGGAATTGGAAGTTGTTCAATCCTAAAGAAAAGCCTTTGTCCCTTTTCCGCAAAAAGGTACGCCTGTAAAGAGTTCATCTTTGGGAATTCCGAAATATCAGCACCAGCAATAAAAGCCTTCTCTCCAGCCCCCGTGATTACAAGAACCTTTACACTCTGCTCTTTCTCTATAACATCCAGCACATTATTTATTTCATCGAGGGTTTGAGGATTCAGAGCATTGAGAGATTTAGGCCTGTTAACTGTTAAAAGACCAACTCCATCCTCCTTAACCTCAAAAATTATATTCTCGTAACTCATTGGCACCTCCTACTCCTTTGATTATCTTTCCACAACAATTGCACAACCTTGTCCGCCTCCAATACACAAAGTGGCCAACCCCCTCTTGGCATCTCTTTTCTTCATTTCATAAAGAAGAGTTGTAAGTATTCTAGCGCCGGAAGCCCCAATCGGATGTCCAAGAGCAATTGCTCCACCATTTACATTGACTTTATCTAAATCCCATCCCATTTCTCTGTTAACGGCTATAGCCTGAGCCGCAAAAGCTTCGTTGGCTTCCACAAGATCAAGCTCATCCACATTCCATCCTGCTCGTTCCAGGGCCTTTTTGCTTGCCGGAACTGGGCCAAGCCCCATTACTGCAGGATCAACGCCAGCAGATGCAAAAGATACTATCCTGGCCATCGGTTCAATACCAAGGGACTTAGCTTTTTCCTCCGACATTACAATAACTATCGCTGCTCCATCATTTATACCAGAGGCATTGCCAGCAGTAACCGTACCATCTTTCTTAAAAGCAGGTGGCAGTTTGGATAAAGCCTCAATGGTAGTACCAAACCTGGGATGTTCGTCCGTATCAAAAATTATAGGATCACCCTTTCTCTGAGGCACCTCAACTGGTACAATCTCATCTTTAAAACGCCCTGCCTTGATAGCCGCTTCTGCCTTTTGTTGGCTCTTGAAGGCGAATTCATCCTGTTCTTGTCTGGTTATACCATATCGTTCTGCCACGTTTTCGGCCGTTATTCCCATGTGATAACCGTTAAAAATATCCCATAGTCCGTCGAGTATCATAAGGTCAACCAGGTTACCATCTCCCATACGGTGTCCCCAGCGTGCTTTGGGAACAGCATAGGGTGCCTGGCTCATGTTCTCTATGCCGCCAGCAACCACTATTTCTGCATCATCTAACATAATCATTTGAGCAGCGAGTATTACTGACTTCATGCCGGAAGCACACACCTTGTTAACAGTATAACACGGCGTCTCAACCGGAAGTCCCGCATTAATTGCCACTTGCCTTGCTGGATTTTGCCCCTGGCCGGCCTGAAGTACGTTCCCCAGTATAACCTCATCTATTTGTTGAGCATCTAAATTCAACCGCTTTAATGCTTCCTGCAGTGCTATAACACCAAGCTTAACAGCGGAAACAGTAGCAAGGGTCTTTCCAAAGCTACCAACTGGAGTTCTGACCGCCATAGCAATAACAGGTTTCCCCATAATTAACCTCCTAAAATTAACAATAAATATGATTTCTCGAATTTCCTCATATAAAAAAACATACCATATTGTCAAACAGGGGGTTCAAGAACAACATATTTAACCTCCAATTTTTGACATAGGACGGCTTATACACTTTCTAAATACTTCTTCGTTCAATTTGTGTCTCGCTGGCTTATTTTTCAACGCAAACAAAAGACGTTGAGCTAAAACAGAATCATCCTTTTCAGACCGTAGCAATTCTTTAAAATCAAGTTCTTGTGAACTAAAAAGGCAGGTGCGCAACTTGCCGTCTGCTGTCAGGCGTAATCGATTACAAGTTTTACAGAAATGGTGGCTAATTGGGCTTATTATCCCGATTTTTCCAAGTGATCCTACAAATGAATAATATTTTGCTGGTCCATTGGAATTTTTACTTTTTGTAGGATACAAAGTACCCATTCTTTTTAATCGGTTTAAAATTTCTTCAGAAGACACATACATTTTAGCCCACTTTTCTTCGGAAAAAGGCATGAACTCTATGAATCTCACATGAAAGGGATATTTGAAAGTCAGAGATGCAAGAGATTCTATTTCATCATCGTTCATGCCCCTCATAACCACTATATTTAATTTGACCGGATAGAATTTTGCTTCATAAGCAGCAATTATTCCTTCCCATACGCTGTCAAAAAAATCCTTTCTTGTAATTCTCAAAAACCTGTCCCTTTGAAGAGTATCCAAGCTTATGTTAATTCTTCTAATCCCGACATCATACAGGCTTTTGGCATATTGTTTCAAAAGTACTCCATTTGTTGTCAAACTAACGTTTCCCGCCCCAGCTATTTCCACCAGGCTATGACAAAATTTCACAATATCCTTTCTTACTAAAGGCTCACCACCCGTAACTCTGATTTTGGATATTCCTAGAGATACCGCAACCTTTACAAACCTCAAAATTTCTTCGTAACTCAGAATATCGCTATGAGACAGCTTTGGCACCCCTTCTTCGGGCATGCAGTAAATACATCTAAGATTACATCTATCGGTTATAGAAATTCTGAGATAATCTATAACCCTTCCGTATTTATCTCTGTTTTCAGAACAGATTCTTTTACCTTCCAACGGTGTGTTTACATGCATTGTTGATGATCTGAAATCACTATAATCCATCAATCCTAACCTCGACCATATATTGAAACTACTCTTGCCTTGTGTTACCTCTGAACAAACATAGTTCTATACATGACTTTTTATAAATGCAACAAAAGAAGGAGAAACAGATGGCAGACAGAGGTCTTGGCATTACTGTAACGGAACATCTACTTAAGGAGCAAAGGGAAACACCTTATGCGACCGGAACATTCACCCAGCTTTTAAATGAACTGATCGTGGCAGCAAAAATTATCAACCGAGAAGTAAACAAGGCTGGACTTGTTGATATCTATGGTTACACCGGATCGGAGAATGTTTACGGAGAACAAGTACAAAAACTTGACGCCTTTGCGAATCAGACAATTATCCGTAGAGTAGTTCATACGGGACATGTATGTGCTGTTGCCTCAGAAGAAGATGCAGATATAATAGAAGTACCATCTGATTATCCCAAAGGCCCGTATATACTATTAATCGACCCTCTTGATGGTTCATCAAACATTGATGTAAACGCAAGCATCGGAACTATTTTCTCCATCAGGCGAAGGATCAAAAGTTCTGGCCCTGTAACTCTTGACGAAGTGTTAAGAAAGGGAACAGAACAAGTAGCCGCAGGTTATTTTATATACGGTTCCAGCACTATGATGGTTTACACAACCGGAAAGGGCGTTCATGGATTTACACTCAATCCTGCACTTGGTGAGTTTTTACTAAGCCATAGAAATATCACAATCCCGAAAAGAGGGAAAATATATAGCGTAAACGAAGGAAATTATCGGTACTGGGATGAAAATGTGAAACGCTATGTGGACTATTTGAAAACACCCGATCCAGAAGCTGGAAGACCCTATTCATCCCGATATATTGGAACCCTGGTTAGCGATTTTCACAGGAATTTACTCAAAGGCGGTATATTCATGTATCCAGCAGACAAAAAAGATCCAAAAAAGCCAAGAGGCAAACTCAGACTATTGTTCGAAGCGGCACCTTTGGCATTCATAATTGAGCAGGCTGGTGGAGCTGCTTCTGATGGTTCTACGAGAATTCTGGATATAGAACCAGAAACCTTGCATGACAGAGTGCCTCTTTTTATTGGTAGCGCTGATGATGTTCGCGAAGCGGAAGAGTTTCTTGCGGGAAGGAAAGGCTAAACATGATAATTCTGGGTATAGAATCTTCCTGTGACGAAACTGCGGCTGCAATTGTAAAAAACGGTTTGGAAATTCTTTCAAACGTTGTGTCCAGTCAGATTGCAGTCCATAGTCCCTTTGGCGGAGTGGTCCCCGAACTTGCTTCAAGAAAGCACGTTGAAGCTATATTGGTGGTAATTGATAGAGCTCTCAAAGACGCGCTTCTACAAATTGACGATATAGATGCCATTGCTGTCACCCGTGGGCCAGGGCTTATTGGTTCTCTCCTTGTTGGCTTGTCAGCCGCTAAAGCTTTATCTTACAGCCTAAACAAACCTATTATTGACGTTAATCACCTTGAAGGCCACATACATGCTGCTTTTATCTGTGAAGGCAAATATCCAAAAGGGCCGAGTGTTTGTTTAGTCGTATCTGGTGGACACTCCGCCCTTTATTACTTGAAAAGTGTCGAAAACCGTCCAGAGTTTTTAGGTGGAACCCTTGATGATGCAGCTGGCGAAGCCTTCGACAAAGTGGCAAAATTATTAAAATTAGGCTACCCAGGGGGAGTAATCATAGACAAACTTTCAGAAAAGGGAAACCCTCAAGCCATAGATTTCCCAAGGGCTTTCCTGGGTAAAGAATCTCTTGATTTCAGTTTCAGCGGATTGAAAACCGCGGTTGTAAATTTCGTAAAAAAATATGGAGGGCCGGAACAAATCGAATCCTTTCCTGTAAAAATAGAAGATATTGCAGCAAGTTTTCAGGAAGCGGTGGTTGATGTTCTCGTTCAAAAAACCAGGCTAGCAGCCAAAAGACATAAAGCTAAAAATGTAATTGTAGTGGGAGGCGTTGCAGCCAATAGAAGGTTGAGGGAACGTTTTGTAGAGGCTGCCACATTTGAGGGATGGCAGCTTTTTATCCCACCCATTCATCTTTGTACGGACAATGCAGCAATGATAGCTGCTGCAGGATACTTTGTGTGGAAACGTAAGGGATTCTGCCGCAACACCCTTGAGCTTGATGCTCTTTCCCGATGGCTTTGAAATGCTCATAAAACCAAAAGAATATTTGGAAAATTACTCGGGACAACCCAGAAAAAGTCTAGGACAGCATTTCCTTGTACAACCTAAGACTGCGGAACTCATCGTCAAGGCTCTAGACATCATACCTGAAGATATTGTCGTAGAAATCGGGCCTGGACTTGGAGCATTAACGAAATACCTAATCGAGTACCCTTGCAGTTTGCATCTCGTGGAACTCGACCGCATGATCGCAGCTGTTTTAAAAGAACATATCTCAGAAAGAGCAAGAGCGAAAACTACACTTCACATTAAAGACATTTTAGCCTTTGATTTCAATGTGCTGACTTACGATTCCAGGAAAAAAATAAAGGTTGTTGGAAATATACCCTACAATATTAGCTCTCCACTCCTTTTCCACTTGATGCAAAATCATACTTTTATCAACGTAGCCGTACTTATGGTTCAAAGAGAAGTAGGGGAGAGGTGGTGTGCAGAGCCAGGTAGTCGCGCTTATGGCATTCCCTCCGTGTTATTGGCTTGCTGTGCAACAAGAGAAAAGCTTTGTCATGTGGGAAAAGGCCAATTTTATCCTCGTCCCAAAGTAGATTCACTTGTTGTCAAATTGCATTTTTTGGAAAAACCTCATTGGGAAACAATCGGATACAATTTCTTTAGACACTTTGTTTCCTGTCTTTTTAAAGGCAGGAGAAAAACAATCATGAATACCCTAAAGAAATACCTCAAAACTGAAATAAAAGCCAAAGATGCACAGGTACTTGCAGAAGCTTTGTTGAAAAAAACAACCATACATCCCAGGAAAAGGCCTGAACAGATCTCTCCAGTTGATTTTGTCAGGCTTGCCCAGGAAATTCACAAAATTTTTTCAGAAAAGTAACCCTTGATATTTAAGGGGATAATTTCCTTGTTAATGAAAAAAACCGGGGGTAGCCCCCGGCTTTTCGTTTGCCCGGCAAAGCCGGTACCCCGTCTGCTTGAAAGAGAGCGGAGGTGCCCCGTCTGAGGGGAAATCAATCCGAATCGCAAGGGCGTTTTTGGTAACGGAAGGGTCTGAAGGAAGCGATAGG
>JALXAE010000215.1 GCA_026992355.1 Syntrophobacterales bacterium
AGGTGATAGAAAAGAAAATCCTGATGCTCCGATCATAGTTGGAACTACAGAAATACTTCGTAACCAGTTGTATGACGTAATGTACCAGGGACTTAATCTGGATGTTGATCTTGTAGTTATAGATGAGGCTCATTATCTTGGCGATGAAGACAGAGGGGTAGTATGGGAGGAAGTACTGGTTTACCTTCCACCTAGGGTGCGCATTCTTTTACTTTCTGCTACGATTCAAAATGCAGAAGAAATTTGTGAGTGGCTTAAGTGGCTGAGAGGCAACGACTGTAAGTGGGTGAGAGCAACGGAAAGACCCGTACCTCTGTATCCTCTTTTTTTATTTCCCGACGGGCAATTAGTTCCTCTTGAAACAAAGAAAGGTTTTTTCAACAAAATTGACACAGTTTCCCCAAAGGATTTTCCGAGGTTTTATTTTCCGGATATTCCAATGGTAATGGATGTGCTAAGGAAGGCCAATCTTCTTCCTGCGATTTTCTTTTTGAAATCTCGAGCTGATTGCGAAAAAGCCATAGAGATGTGTAGGCCAGCAATGAATTCAAGTCTTTCAAGAAGCCAAAGCGAATTTAATAGGCGAGTTGATGAATTGCTGGAGGAGTATCCCTTTTTGAAGGGACATAAACATCTTGAAATATTAAGAAAAGCCAGAGTAGGGGCACACCATGGTGGGCAACTGCCTTACTGGAAGGTTTTTTTAGAAAAATTAATGCAGGATGGATACCTGGAAGCCATTTTTTCAACATCTACTGTTGCAGCTGGGGTTAATTTTCCGGCTCGTACTGTGGTGATTACTCAAAGCGATAGATACAATGGTCGTGAGTTCGTACCTCTGACAGCGAATGAACTTTTGCAAATGACGGGAAGAGCTGGGCGTAGAGGAATGGATGAAATTGGCTTTGTGCTTGTTTTGCCTGGTCCTTATCAAGATGCTCGATACATTTACAAATTACTTAAGAGTCCTCCGGATCCTATCATTAGTCAGGTTAAAATTAATTTTTCAATGGTGTTGAATCTATTACTCTCTCACAATCCTGAGGAAATTAAAAAGCTTTTTTCTGTATCTCTGGCTACATTCCAAAATCTTAAAGCTGAAAAGAAGAAAAAGAAAAGAGCTAGAAATAGATTACTCAAGGAGCTTAAAAGATGGGAAGATGATCTTGCCTGTGGAACGATAGAGAATTTATTAGAGACAAGATCGAGATACCGGAATTTGACGATTAGAATAAAGGAATTGAAAAAGGCATGGCGAAAAAGCAGTATTCCATCATCGTTACAACACCTCTTGGTAAGAGGGAGGGTTTTTTACAATAGAAAGGCCGTACCTTATGTAGTAGTTGAGAGACCTCATCTCAGACATGATAGGGTCAGATGTGTAAGACTTACCCACCCTGTAAAAACCAGAAGAGGCAAAGTAAAGATATCTGAAATAAAAATTTCCCGTGTAGCTAGAATAGGACAGCATTTGTCAAATTTGCCTTCTGTGGATGATGTGGAACAATGGAACGAATTAATACGTGACTTTAAATCCAACCCACCCGAATCTAACCTTTTATATGCGGATCCCTTTTCCGAACTAAATGAACTGCTTGAGCATAGATCCGATTTACCTTGTGAATTTTGCGATTTATATGGTCCATGTATAAAAGAGACAGGACATCCCTTTTCTCATTTTCTTCGACGTTATGAAATGTTTGTATCAACTTCTACGTCCGCCCAGGACAGATTGTGGAATTCTTTTATATATCATCTGAAATTTTTGCAGCAGGAAGGTTATGTTGACAAAGATTATAATCTCACAGAGGATGGACTCTGGGCTTCGAAACTTCGCCTAGATCAGCCCCTGTTGATATCCGAAGGAATAAGAAAAAGCGTGTTTCCTGCTAATGATCCACCTCTTCTTGCAGCTCTCATTGCTCCTTTTGTAATGGACAGAGAACGTGGACACGATTCCGAACTTGCTTCTCTCGTTTATCGCTTTCCCGATCTTGCAAAGCATTATTTTCAAATGATTCATACTCTTCAGGGCTTAAAAAATCGCCTTCAAGAATGGGGTTTTCCTATTCCACCTCTTCCTTTCTGGACAGTTCCTACCCTCTATTTTTGGGCTAAGAAGCATGCCTGGGAGGAAATTAAATCAATTGCTGGGGTAGACGAGGGCGATCTCGTTATGGTTATTATAAGAACGGCTGACCATCTGCATCAGGTAGAATCGTTGATTGACACTCATAGGGATCTGGCTCTTTCTGCAAGAGAGGCCAGAAATTTGATTATGAGAGAACCTGTGATAGCGATGTAAAAGTGGCTGTATTTGCTATACTTTCAGATATCCATGGAAATTTGGAAGCCTTAGACGCTGTACTTCAGGATATAAGCGCCTGGAATGTGGATAAAATCATACATTTAGGTGATGTTGTGGGATATAATGCAAATCCATGTGAGGTAATAGAAGAAGTGCAGCGGAGAAGAATTCAAGGGGTTCAGGGAAATCATGATATCGCTGCGCTCGACATAAAAATGGCAGAGGGATTCAATCTGGTAGCCTATCGGGCTATTCTTTTCACAAGGCAACAGCTTGAAACCATTCATTTTGAATATCTCAAATCTCTGCCTTTCAGTTTGTTGCTTGAAGGATCTTACCTATTTTTTCACGGTTCTCCGGAAAGCGTTAATACTTACATAGCAAATGTTTTTCAGGCGAGACGAGCTTTCAATTATCTCATAAAGCAGCTTCCATCGGTAAGGATTGCCTTTTTTGGACATACTCATGTACCAAAAATATGGTCTAGGGACGTGAGAGGCAAAATTAGGGCTGTAACATGGTCAGACGAATTGATTCGTTTAAGCCCGGATGAGATGTATCTTATTAATCCCGGTAGTGTTGGGCAGCCCAGACAAAAAAATAACAGGGCAAGTTATTTGTTAATGAATACGGATAAACTTGAAGTCCGGTTTCGTTCCGTATCTTACGACATACTTAAAGCGCAAAAAAAGATTTTGGATGCAAAACTACCAGAATTTCTGGCAGTTCGATTGGCGGAGGGTATTTAAAATGAGTGAGGGCAGGGAGATATTTGGCTCAAAAGAGATTGAGTTAAAATCTGGTCATAAAATAAAAGTTAGGCCTATGGTTCCTGAAGATGAAAAGCCCCTTTTCGATTTTTTTCAAAATCTTCCAGATGAATTGCTTATGTTTGTCAGACATAATGTCCGTGATCCAGAGGTTATAAGAGAGTGGGTGGAACATTTAAACTACGAAAGGGTACTACCTCTCCTGGCCATACATGACGAAAAAATCATAGCTGATGTGACCCTTCACCGGATACCCCATGGGTGGAAAAGGCACATAGGGCAGGTGCGTATTGTTGTTTCTCCTGAGTATCAAGGACAGGGGCTAGCTACAGCTATGCTTAATGAAGTGGTGGGACTTTCTGCCGAGTTAGGACTTGAAAAATTGTGGGCTGAAGTGCCCCTTGATTCTGTTGCCGCTATTAAAGCATTTCGAAATGCCGGTTTCGGTTGTAAAGCAGTGATTGAAGGATTGGTTAAGGATGTTAAGGGGAACAATGTGGATATTCTTATAATGGTGTGTGATATCCAGCGATATTATGACTCGAAATGGTTATCCAAATGAGTTGTTATCATTACGTGGTTAGCCTCACACTGGAATTACGGTTCCCTTTCCAAAATCAGGCAGGGTTTTCAGTAGATCCTCCTGAAATTTGCGTGCGGTAGGGTACCTTCTGGTTGGATCTTTTTCTAAGCATTTCATAATAATTCTTTCCAGTTCTGGAGAAATTCCATCGATAAGTTCAGATGGTTTTTGAGGTTCTGTTTCCAGGATCAAATCCATAAGCTCTTTCTCACGCTCTGAATAAAAAGGCAGATAGTCGGTAGCAAGGGCATACAATAAAACCCCCAGTGCCCATACATCACTCGCCAATCTGCTTTTTCCCATTATTTGTTCAGGAGCCATATAAGGTCTGGAACCTACGACAGTACTACTTACGCTTTTATCACTAACGTCTTTTGCTGTGCCAAAATCCAATACCTTTACCAATCTGTCATGGGTTACAAGAATATTTTCAGGCTTTAGATCTCGATGCATTACCAAATGATCGTGGGCATAAGCAATCATGTCCAGGATCTGAAGAAATAGCTGTTCTTTTTCCTTGGGTTCCATACCTTCATCTATCAGTTCCTGAAGAGTCCTTCCGTCGATATACTCTTCAATAAGAACCACTTTACCCGCCTGTTCAAGAATTTCTATCAGTTTGACCGAATTGGGATGCTTTGAAAGTCTATTCAAAATATCAGCTTCCTGTAAAAATTTCGGATTCATGTGATAGTCATGAGGTATCTTGGCCACTGCATAATTATCACTTACCGTTCCCACTCTACGAACCAGCCACACCTCTCCAAAACTACCAAAACCCAGACGCCGGATTTTTTCCCATCTGTTACCGATAACTGGCATCATCTCAGGACTAATGACATGATTTCGTGGTCTGAAAACCCTGGACAAAAAAGAGCAAGTTTTTTCGAATATCCTGGTTTTAATACCAGCTTTGCTTGGTTTCTTGGGTGTTTCTTGAGTGAAATTTTGTGTAAGGAAAGAATTCAAAAAGATTATTATCCGTTTTTCTATTCTGTCTGGAGGATCGTTTAAAAAACAATAATCAAATAATGGCCGGTTTCTTGATATTTCAAATATATGGGAATTTTTGGTTAATTCACTATCTATGAATAGAAATAAAGGGGTCCTGGGAAATTTTTGCAAAAGGGATTTATCATCTTTTTTATAAAGTGCGAAGATTATTTGTGGTGACTGCTTCGCATCTTCGTTGTTTACATTGAAGTTAACGGTTGGAAAGTGTTTTTCTAATGTGTGTAAAAGATTGAATTGAAGATCTTCAGGCAGGTTAAGAAAAAGCAGAGGTATTTTTTTCATTTTTTTACCGCAACCAAAGGAACAAAAAGAGGGTGTCTTTATTTCAAGACACCCTCTATCTAAAGTCTTAAGCCTTTATAACCTTATTCTTTTGCGTAGCGAGGTCTCTTGGTGATGAGAGCAAGCACAATACCTATAATCAAAAGGACACCTGCTATATAGAAGGCATAGTCGTAGGATTTATACTTGTCATAAATTCGACCGGCCAGCTTGGGCATGAATGCTCCAAAACCCCATCCGAGAAACACCAAACCGTAGTTGAAGCCAAGGTTTTTGGGACCATAGAAGTCAGCCGTAAAGGATGGGAACAAGGAGAGTCCTCCACCGTAGCACCAGAAACCTACGGCTGCTGCAATAAATAGCAATGGAACGTTCTTTAATCCGAGCAGGTACGGGAATAGGAACATTACCAGACAGGCAGCAATGTAATTTAAGATCAAGGCGTTGGTACGGCCGATCTTGTCAGATATAATACCTGTCCCTATACGGCCTATTGAATTGAAGATAGCACCCCACGAAACCAGCAAATAACCTGCTGCCATAACCGATTTAATCATTTTTGCGGCGTGACCAATGAGCAAAAGTCCTGCCTGAGTATTAATGCAGAACATTAAAACCAATGCGTAGTACTGCCATGTTCTTATCATTTCGGAGGCAGTCCAATCATAACGGGTCTGTGCTGCAGCTTTAGCTGCTGTTTGAGCTGTGGCAGGTGGGGCAGGAGGTACATATCCGGGTTCAGGCCACGCAAGCACCTGAGCTGCTGCTAGGATTACAATTAAGTACAATACACCAAGTACATAAAATGAAGCACTCATGCTATAGCTTGTAATCAACCATCTTGCCAATGGTGCTACGTAGAACGCTGCAAAACCATATCCACTAACAACCAATCCGGCCACCAGTCCTCTTTTGTGAGGTCCAAACCACTTAAGAGCAGCTGGTGTTGGAGCAGCGTAACCGATTCCCATTCCGATACCGCCAAGTAATCCGAAACCGAGAAGAATACCTGCATAGCTTTTCATTGCTCCGGCTATTAATAATCCAGTACCTATGGCGAGACCGCCTATTGACGCGGCAACCTTTGGACCGTATTTATCCTGTATTTTACCACCAGGAATCATTAAAAGAGCAAAGATAAGGATACATAGAGATGCTGGGTTAGAGGCCTGCTCAGCGGTTAGTGGAACCCACCCCTGAGCCGTCATGAAGTCTTTGTCTGTTAGATATTTTACCCAAACACTCCATGCGTACAAACAACCTAAACACAAATTAATAACTGTACCGGCAAACGTTACTTGCCACGCCTTGGCCGGCTCTTTTGCCACAGCCTGACCATTACTCATAATCCTTCCTCCTTTCTAAAAAGAACGGAAAAAGCCTAAAAATCCTCCTAACTCGTGGAAACTAATACACCTACTTTAATGCTTAAAGAGAAGAACACCTTACAAACAAATCACCTAGCTTTCCAACTCGCTTTCGAGGAAGGAATCCTTCAGAGATGTGAGCCGCCTTTTCCATTCGCCTGGATAACCTTCGTCTCCAGACTCCAAAACCACATCCTCGGCCCTTTTCAGATAGAGACGTTACTTTCAAAAACAGGTAGGATTCTCAGTGTAGCCAACTCAATTCTCCCCCTTTTCTCTCTCTATCCCACCTCCTTTCAGTTTGAGTCGCTTCATTCTTGATCTACACTTTGTTTGAATAATATACACGATACCTTTTGCCTACAGAATTCCCAAAGAAGTGTCAAGGAATTTTTTTAAAGATTTTAGATTGTTACAAAAGTCACATTCTTATGTGAATAACTCATTAAAAATTTTTGTAGTAAAAAATCGAAATTACAATGAACAATAAGACTTTGTGATGAAAAATGATTTTTGATAGAAATTAATTGCTTGAAAAATTCAAAAACAAGCAGGATTAAAAAATGAGCTGGATAAAACAAGCTTTAGTGTACTGCAAAAAACAGCGGGATTGTTATGAAGTTATGAACAGGCTGGTTCGTTTTCTTGTTAATCGGGGGATTTCCGTTCAATCAGTTTCGCCAGACGAAGAAATGAATAATTTTTCTTCCAGAACAGAAGATACTTCATTGCTGATAGTTTTGGGCGGTGATGGTACTTTCTTAAGCGCTGTTCGGTGGCTTGGAGACAGACAAATCCCGGTTGTTGGTATAAACCTGGGAAGTTTGGGTTTTTTGACAGAAATTTCGAGGGATAAATGCTTTGAAGAATTGGACAAGATTATAAATGGACAATACACAATAGAAGAAAGGGTAAGGTTTAAAATAAAAATTATACAAGGAAATAGCATACATTTTGAACAAACTGTTTTAAACGACGTGGTGATAAATAAAGGTGCACTAGCCAGAATAATTGATCTCCAGGCTTACATAAACGGTTCGTATCTTACCCACTACAGAGCAGATGGTCTTATAGTAGCCACACCAACTGGTTCAACTGCTTATAACATTTCTGCAGGTGGACCAATTGTGTGTCCAACGGCAAAAGTAGCAGTAATAACGCCTATATGTTCTTTTAATTTAACAGACAGGCCCATAGTTATTCCCACACCCTTTGAGATGGAAATAATATTAGCAAGCCATAACCAGGAAGTCTTTCTTACCTGTGACGGTCAGACTGGGTGCTCTATAAAGCCAGAACATGTTGTTAAGGTAACGGTTGCGCCAGTTCCTTTGAAGTTCATTAAGCCTGTAGCTTTGGATTACTTCCAAATCTTAAGAACCAAATTAAAATGGGGACAAAGCATTCAGCCTTTGAAAAGCTGTAGCTAATAGGCTTTTGTTAACAGAGGTAAAAACTCCCCTTATTGTTGAGCCTTGACATTTGTCTGCCTGCTCCGCTAGATACACAGGCCGAGCCAAAATCGAGGAGAAGGACGGAAAAATACAATGAATGTTCAGCAAAATACGGTTGTTTCCGTAGTCTATAGGTTTTTGGATGAAGACGAACGCGAGATTCATAATGGACAGCTATTTAAAACAAGCTTATTGATTGGTAGAAATCATGCACCGTATTTTATCGAAAAAGAGCTTATGTATAAGAAACCTGGGGATACAATTAGGTTTTTATTCTCTCATGGTGAAATCCTTCAATTTGATGACGTGAACTTATCCCCTTTTAATAATGATATTGTTGAAATTAGTACAGATCGTGTTCCAGATGGAATAGTTACCTTACCGGGCATGATAATCTCCTTTTTGGACAGCAGCGGTTCAAATCAGATAGTAGAAATAACTGAGGTTTCTGAGCACACTATAAAAGGTATTCCAATATATGGAAATCCTAGAAAGCCTCAGTACATTGAGATTACTATTCAGTCGGTAAGATGGGCTACCCCGGAGGAGTTCATTGAAGGAAGACCCCAAAAATCCCATTAAAAACAAAAACAATTTACCCGAATCGGTTTCACTGGATCTCAAGGCCATATCCAATTTTTTCTTTGAAGTAGGAATGCTGAAGAAAATTTCAAGAACAGGATATCCTTTTCTGGGATCAGGTGGAGAGTCAGTAGCGGAGCATTCCTTTAGAGTGGCAATTATAGGTCATGTTTTGTCGGAAATGGCAGGTTATGAGAACCCTTATCGAGTGGTGCTTATGTGTTTATTGCATGACCTTTCGGAAACTAGAACCGGAGATCAAAATTATGTACATAAACAGTATGTTCAGGCCGACGAAAAAAAAGCCTATTGGGATGCAACTCAGGGTCTTCCATGTTCTGATTTGTACAGAAGTCTTTGGTTAGAATATAGCCAGATGGAGACGGAGGCTTCTCTTATCGCTCATGATGCTGATCAATTGGATTTGCTGCTTGAGTTAAAAGAACAGCTGGACCTGGGAAATCCATATGCGAAGAAGTGGATATTTCACCTTTTGAAAAGGCTTCATACGGAACCGGCGAAAAAGCTTGCCTCTCAAATACTGGAAACGGACTGGACTTCCTGGTGGTTTGATGGGCATGACTCGTGGTGGAAAAAGAATAATAAATAGTGTCTCGCTGACTAAATCACAGAAATTAACACATCTGTAATAGATAGCACTTCAAGTATTTTGTTTCAGGCATAGCTAACAAGACGGGGTGATCTGGTGACTGCCCTCTAACTTCAAGAATACTGAACTGCCTACCACTTGCCAAGGACGCTTTTACCAACACTTCCTGAAAAAGAATATCCGTTAAATGATGAGAACAGGAACAGCTTATCAATATGCCCTCCTTATTGAGAGCCAGCATGGAACGTCTATTTAGGTCTGTGTAGCCCTTAATGGCTCCGGGGAGTGATTTTTTGTTTTTCACGAAGGCTGGGGGATCGGAAATTATTATATCGAATTTTTCTTCATTAGATCGTAAGAAGTCGAAAACATCTGATTGTACAAAAGTGCACCTATTTTCTACATTGTTGCGCCTGGCATTCAGTTTTGCTCGCTGAAGGGCCTTTTCAGATTGGTCAATCCCCACAACCTCTTTTGCTCCGCCAATTGCAGCGTGAATTGACCATCCTCCATCATAACAAAAGAGGTCAAGAATTCTTTTGCCTTCCACGAATCTTCTCAAGATTTTTCTATTTTCTCGTTGATCAAGATACAGACCCGTTTTCTGACCATTTAAATAATCTACAAAATGCCAAATGCCGTCTATGTTGATCCATTCGTCTTCCATGATATTACCATAGGCTATTCCTTTCTCAACCGGAAGCTGCTCCATATTCCTTGCTGATGAATCATTTCGGAAAACTATGGCCCGTGGTGCAAAAATTTCAATCAGTAGATTTACCAGAAATGATTCCATTTTTGAGATACCTTGAGTATTTGCCTGATATACGAGGACTTCTCCATATTTATCGACAATAAATCCGGGTAAGCCGTCTGCTTCGCTGAAAAAAAGGCGATAACAGGATGAATTCGGATAAAGCTTCTTACGTTTTCTGTATGCCTTTTCAATAAGCTCTCTGAAATAGGCTTTAGTAGGTTTCTTCCCCGGAGGGCATATAACCCGGACAGTTATAAGAGAATGAGGATTTATATAACCGAGCCCCAGGTAAGTACCCTTACTGCTCACTACCCGTACCCAATCACCAGGTTGAAAATCTGAAAGGGGTGAGGAAATTTCATTGCTGAATACCCATTTGTAGCCATAAAGCAAGCGTTTTCCCTTACCTTTTTTTAATTGAATAGTTGGATAGTCTTGAAGAGATTGAAATAATTCCATGTCTTTGTGCACCTCGTTTGCCTTGAATTGCCTCAAGCAAAAATTTTAGCCGTGCAATTCTATATAAGCAGGATGAGTTTTCAAGCTGCATTTTTGATTTTGTGAATTGGTTTTATGCGCTTTTTAGATATCCACAAGTTCTTTTAGTACCGGATGAGACTTTTTCAGGTGCAATATTATTCGATCATATTTTGCAATTCTTCGTAATGACCTGATTATAAGATATGCTCCAAGTACCGAAAGAATTCCGCATAATATTAGCAGGGGAATTAGAAAAGCCAGCACATCGGATACGACATAATATTTGGACGTTGTAATCAACAATCCCAAAAGAGACATAGGTAAGGCAAAGACAGCGATTCCAGTTCTAAGTGATGCAAGGGCTGTTCTTTTTTCGGCAAGTATTAGTTGAACTTCATTAAATATAACGGAATTTGATGTAGTTTCGTTATTGGAAGAAAGCTTATCCTGTAACATAAATGGCTCTTTACTTCGCATCGGTCGTTAAAAATGATAAGCCTATTGTTGCCAACTTTCCTAACATGGTGAAAATTGAAAAAGTTGACTCATTCAGGTGGTTATCTTTGCTTCTACTGTCGGCGTATATAAACCCGATTGTTTTGTTCTGAGGTCTTACGGGCATTAAAAAACATGGGATATGAACAATTCCTGACGCGGGTATTGATTTTGCCTTCGCCAGTAACTCTGGAGGGCTTTTTTCATTGATCCAGAAAGCTTCTTCTGTATTTAACAGTTCTACAAATAGGTTCATGCGGGGATTTTTGAAGGTTATGATTTCCGGGATGTTGACATTATTTATTCCTGGTCGTGTAAGATTGTGTCTGATTTTAAAGCACTTTCTGTCTGTTGATAGCAAACCAAAAAAAGTAACGTCCATTTCTAAACCAGAATATATTGCTTCCATGATTAGACTGAATAAAAGATGGGGATCATTAAAACCCTTAAACAACATTGATATAATATCTTGTAAATAATCAAATATTTCGAGCACTTTTTCAGAACTCACATGGCTTTGATCTTCCGGTGCCGTGACTGCTTCTGGGGATTTAAGATCATTTTCATCATCTCTTTTTGGAGTTTTCTGTAGAGTTTGAAAATGTTGCGCATACGTTTTTTCAAGTCGCTGAAAATCTTCTTTGGCACTTTTGATACATTCTATTGCGGTTTTCGGGGTAATGCCAAGGTCTGTGCTCATGTCTTTCAACACATCTTGGACTTTAGAGGGATCTTTTGGTACGTCCTTTGACTCTGTAAGTTCTATCACCTTATCCGCGTAGAGTATCAATTTGCATGATTTCGATTTTGCTCCTTTTGAGAATAGTTCATCCAAGACAGGTGATAATTTCCATTCTTTATTGAGGGTGGCTGTTATATCTTCGGGGGAAAAACCAAGGATTTTACGTTGAACCTGACTTTTTGAAAGATTTTGTTCCTTAGAAATTTTCTCTATCTGTGCGTTTAGTTCAGGGCTTACGAAGGAAGCAAAAACAATTTCTCCTATATTGTGCATTAGGGCTCCCACAAATATTTCTTCAGGAGAAGAGCTACCCGTGGCTTCGGCAAGGTGTTTAGCAAGCTCTGCTTTTCTCAAAGCTGTTAATATTTGTTCAATAGCTTTTTCTAGCTCTTTACAGTTGACTACATCTTCAAGAAATGCAATGGACCGAAGGAGTGTTGAAACGTTCCTGAGTCCCAGTAAAACAATAGCGCGTGTAATTGTGCGAACACGATACAATCCTGGATTGAAAAAAGGGCTATTTGCTATTTTCAGCAATTTGGCTGATAAGCCAGGATCTCTTAAAATTTGGCGCGCCAGCTGAATAATTGTTACTTGTTGGTCGTTTCCGGAAAATCGAATGCGAGCTATATTGCTCCTCAATGCAGGGAAGCCGGTCTCTTTGATATGAGATAAGAGTTTTTCGAACTCTTCCCTGGAATTGACATTGCTTATCTTGCAATAATCTTTTTGGTCCATACCATCCCCGTTTTTATGTTCTTACACATTGTTTTGCCGGGGCTAGGTAGATTAGAGGAAGACTTACGAGGGTCATTGCATATTTCACCATGAAGTTGAAAACAAAGATCTGCCATATGCTACTCCACGGCAGTACTCCTCCAAAAGCGCCAAAAGCAAAAATAAGATTGTCAACGGGAATGCTCACACTGTTACTAACTAATACTCGAGCCCACTGATGTCTTGTGGTAATTTTCGTTACAAACCAGTGATAAACTTCTGTATCTACCAGCTCACTTGCAACTTCTGCAATTATGGAAGCTATAACTATTCGCCACACTGGAGCAAGTATCGCCCTGAACTGTTCATTCAAACCCCAATTTGGATCACCTGGTACTGTGGATACCCATTTCAAATAAAGAGCCATGAAAATATTTATTATTCCCGCAAGAATGATCAATAGCTGAGCGTTTTTTTTCCCGACGGTCTTATGAACCAGATCCCTGAGAGTAAAGGTTACGGGATATATAAAAGTCCCCATATCTACTGCTAATCCCGCAACAAGCCCAATTTTCAAACTAGAAATATCTGAAAGCATCTGCACAGCAATATAGGAAGCAATAACAACTATAGCCGCCTTGCTCACAGAAGCGTCGTCTGCCATTTCTATTTCCTCGTCATATGAATTACAGGACTCAAGGCTTTTTCTCATTTTATAAGTAATATTTATGAAGATATTCCAGTACCATACGATGAGTGTTAAAAAAAGGGGTTATATCACCTATTGAATTTTTCATTATTTGCAACCATTTTCTGGGCGCAGCGTAATATGTTGTTACCATATCATCTAAATCTCTGTAAAGATCCATGGCGGCTTCTTTATCAGTTTGTTCTTCGTCGTCACCGATTGCCCATCCATTGATTCTATCCCGACAAGCTTCACGCCACCAGCCATCAAGAACGCTCATGTTTATTCCAGCATTGAAGCTAACCTTCATGCCACTTGTTCCGCAGGCCTCCCGGGGACGTCTAGGCGTATTCAACCACACATCGGTTCCCTGGGTCATAAGCTTTGCCAGCCAAATATTGTAGTTAGGTAGAAAAACTAGCCTTAATTTATCTTCATAGGTTTTGGATATTTCAACAATATTTCTAATTAAATCCTTACCAGCTTGATCTTGAGGATGGGCCTTTCCTGCAAATATAAATTGAATTCTATCGTAGGAAAGGTTCAGCAAATATTCAATATCTGTAAAAATCAGGGTTGCTCTTTTGTAAGCAGCAGCACGCCTGGCAAAGCATATTGTTAATAATTCATCGGTAAAACCGACTCCGGTAAGAGAATTTACATACTTTATCAATCGTTTTTTCGCTTCCAGTTTTGCTTCGCGGACTTCTTTATCTGGAATGTTCTTCGCCTCTTTAAGGGATTGAGGATGCTGCCTCCATTTTGGAACATATCTGTCATACAAACGGGCAAATTCGGGACCCGTCCATGTTATATGGTGTACCCCATTAGTTATATGACCTATTTCATAACCAGGGAACATTTGTCTGGATATTTCACCATGAAGTTCACTTACTCCATTGCTGGCTCTGGATAGATTTAGAGCAAGGAGGGTCATGTTAAGCATATCGTGTCCAGCGAGCTCCCCAATGTTATCGGGGATATAATTTTTCAACACCTGATTTGCCAGGTCGTAGGGAAACTTGTCGTGACCTGCTGGTACAGGGGTATGAGTCGTAAAAATGCAGTGTCTGCGAACTTTGTCTTCGTTCCCGTTCAAGTCCTTTAACAAAGCTAAAGTCAAGAAGGCGGCATGACCTTCGTTCATGTGGTAAGTGGTAATCCCGGGTTCCAATTTTTTTAAAGCGAGATAACCACCTATACCCAGCACAGCTTCCTGAAGAATCCTATTGTACTGATCGCCACCATAAAGATAATGGGTGATAATTCTATCTTCAGGTCTGTTGTCCGGGATGTCCGTATCAAGGAAATATACGTTTACTTCGCCGTTTAATCCACGATATTTGTATTTCCATACGCCTACAAAAATGGTACGTCCGTTAATATCGAGTGCTATTTTAAAGGGTAAAGGTTCCATATAACCGCGAGGATCAAACAGAGGATAAGCTTCTAGCTGGATTCCGTCTGGGGTGAGATGCTGCACGAAGTAGCCTCTTTTATACAGGAGGGTAACCCCAACTATGGGAATGGCCAAATCCGCGCAAGATTTCAGATGATCACCTGCAAGAATTCCCAGTCCACCGCTGTAAGTTGGTATATTTTCATCAATTCCAATTTCCATGGAAAAATAACCAATTTTCATTTTGGATACTCCACATCAACAGCAGGTTAAAATTCAAAAATGCATATACAAATTACAGATTTGAGCAAATAAAGCAATTTAGTTTTTCAGGAAAAATGTCTTGACACTTCATTTATAAAAGTGCATTGAAATATAG
>JALXAE010000216.1 GCA_026992355.1 Syntrophobacterales bacterium
AAGTCTGTCATTGCGCCCAGTCCCAGAAAAATAAGAGGAGGTATAACTTCCCACTGAATACCATAATGATAAAAACGCCATAAAAGTCCTTCTCCAGGCTCCATCAGATTTGCAAGCGGAAGATTGGCAAGGAGAACTCCAAATCCTATTGGAAGAAGAAGAAGCGGCTCAAATTCTTTTCTGATAGCAAGATATATTAGAACGAAGGCCACGAGAAACATGACAACATTGCCAACAGTAAGCTTCAAAACACCCATCGAACCAAAGAATTCCAGAGCCCACGATGGAGTCATTGTCAACTCTCCACTTCGAATTTCTTAGCAACCTTACTCATGAGTTTGATACACAAATAAAGTATGAAAACGACGCTAAAAACTCCAGCCACACCGTTTAGGAAAATTTGAAGAGCTGAGTTCATATTACCCCTTTCTCTCTAAGTATTGTAATTTCATCATCCCTGTAGCCCAATTCCCGTAGAACCTCTTCGGTGTGTTCACCTAAAAGAGGTGGATGCCTATTTACTTCACATGGGGTATCGGAAAGCTTCATGGGACTGGCAACCAATTTTACCGAACCAGCAGTAGGATGAGGAACTTCAACTACCATGTTTCTGGCAAGAACCTGAGGATCACTGAATACTTTGTCCAAAGTGTTTATGGGCCCACAGGGAATTTTATTTTTTTCGAGTAGCTCAAGCCATTCCTCCGATGTGCGCTCCAGCATCTTCTCCGCAATGATAGGAATAAGCTCTTCCCTGTGAATAACCCTTTGGGGGTTGGTAGCAAACCTGGGATCATCAGCAATGTTTTCCAAACCGGCAAGTTTGCAGAATTCTTTCCATTGCCTGTCGTTACCAACACCAAGGGCGATATAGGTTCCATCTTTGGTTTTAAAGGGTTCGTAGGGAACAATATTGGGATGAGCATTACCGTATCTTTTAGGAATCTCACCCGATACAAGATAGTTACTACCAACGTTTGCGAGCCACGCTACCACAGAATCTAAAAGGGCAATGTCAATGTATTGCCCACGCCCTGTTTTTTCTCTAAGGTACAACGCAGCAAGAATTGCCGAACAGGCAAAAAGACCAGCCGTGATGTCAACAATAGCAACACCAACTTTCATGGGGGGACCGTTTGGATCACCTGTTATACTCATAATTCCGCCCATGCCCTGAATTATAAAATCATACCCCGGACGATCTTTATACGGACCATACTGGCCAAATCCAGTAATCGAGCAGTATATAATTCCCGAGTTTATTGCCTTTATGTCCTCGTAACCTAATCCAAACCTTTGAAGAGTACCAACCTTATAGTTTTCAAGCAAAACATCGGCCTTTCTTGCCAGTTTTTTTATGATCTCCTGTCCTTCTGGCTTCTTTAAATCAACCGTGATACTCCTTTTGTTCCTATTTACACACAGGTAATAGGCTGCTTCTCCACCTGCTTCTGGAGGGCCCCATTCCCTGGTTTCGTCCCCAACGCCAGGCCTTTCAACCTTAATTACATCCGCTCCCAGGTCGCCCAACATCATGCTACAGTAAGGGCCGGCTAGAACCCTACTAAGATCAAGAACCTTCACACCTTCAAGAGGTCTTCCCACATGCCCCATAACCTCACCTCACAACTCTCAAAAACATTAATCAATTATTTCAGGAGGATAATTCCCAACATAGCCCATACATTTGGATAAATCTTTGGCAGTGTCCATGAGCTTACTCAGGCAAAATTTCTTGTGGTTTATATCTTTAAAACGAAGTTCCGGAATAGCCAGACTCAGTGCTCCCATGAGACTCCCACCAAAACCAAAAACGGGAACACTTAAAGACCCAAGCCCCGGAGTTCTCTCTCCTAAACTCTGAGCATATCCATTTCGTCTAATGGTATAAACTTCCTTCCACAAAACCTCTTTGCTCGTAATAGTATTCTCAGTTAGAGGTTTCATTGTGGCAGAGTCTATGTAGTCTCGTATAAACTCCATCGGAGAAAAGGCCAACAAGCACTTAGAAGACGCGCCAGCATGTAAAGGCGAGCGATTTCCCACAGGCATACCGGCTTTCAAATTCTGAGTGGACTCGATACTGCTCACACAAAGCCTTTCTATACCATCAATCACATTCAGATGAGTTGTCTCCCCTGTTTGAGAACACAATCTTTTCATAAGAGGAATTGCATACCTTACAAGGGGTTGTTGAGAATGTAGAACCTCAACAAATCTATAATAGATTGAACCCAGCCGATACTTTTTGGTCTCTTCATCCTGATCAACAAAACCGTGCTTTTTTAAAACACTAAGAATTCTCTGAACCGTAGTGGGACTGTAACCAACATGACCAGCTAATTCCCGTACTCCCCACTCCCCCGTTTTGAGGCAAAAGGCTTTTAACACGGTAAGAGCTTTGTCAAGCGAACTCACCAGTTACGACATCCTCTAATCTGGAGAAATCAAAACCTTTCAGGCAACCACATGTTGTACCGTATATAGAAACACTATTTCCTAATCCGACACAAGACTAAAGTTTTTACCTTCCTATTGTCAAGGTAAAAATTCTAAAAAGTAGAGAAAACAAACTCAGAAGAAGCACAGCTAAATGAACAAAGTGATGGCTCAAATGAAGAGTTAATCTAAGAGAGAAGGTTTTGACTGAACATAACCGACCATGTTAGAAGGCTAGCTCACGAGACAAGAAAGTGAAATTTGGGAGAGAATTGTGGTCGATTTTACCGAAATGAATGAATTGCTTTTTGTGGCAAAACCCGGGCGTTATGTCCCTTACGAATCGAATATCTATTCAAAAGACTGGGAAGGCTCGGATATCAAATGGGTCCTGGTTTTTCCCGATGTTTACGAAGTTGGCCTAAGTCATCTGGGATTAAGAATACTCTATCACAAATTGAACAATATGGATAAAGTGCTTGCGGACAGAGCATATGCTCCGTGGCCAGACAGAGAAAATCAGCTGAGAAAAAAACAGAAAATCCTTTGCTCCCATGAACTGAACCGACCTCTTAAGGACTTTCATTTTGTGGGCTATAGCCTCCAATACGAGCTCAGTTACACAAATGTTCTTACAGTCTTAAACCTTGCCCAGATTCCTCTATTCTCGGAGGAACGCAAGGAAAACGATCCTTTTGTGGTTGGAGGTGGTCCCTGTGCTTTTCACGCGGAGCCAATGGCGCATTTTTTTGACTTTATGGTACTCGGGGAAGCTGAAGAAACATTGCCAGAAATTCATAGAGTCTTTAAAGAATGGAGAAGCAACCGCTCCTCCCGAAGCACTTTCTTGTCAGAAATTAGGAAGATACCCGGGATTTATGTCCCTTCTCTTTTCACAACCACTTACAAAACAAATGGCGAAATTGATATTATAACGCCCAAATATTCAGACTATAAGCTTATTAAAAAAAGAGTCCTCAAAAATCTGGATGACTCTTCTCCTCTTTTTCCAAAAGATATTGTACCGGTATTAAGTATAGTACATGACAGACTAAACGTTGAAATTACCAGGGGATGCACCCGGGGATGTAGATTTTGCCAGGCAGGTTTTATTTATAGACCTGTACGTGAAATACATCCAGAAAGTATATTTAATCATATAAAGGAAGCTCTTAAAAAAACGGGATATGAAGAATTGTCCCTTTTGTCTCTAAGCACTGGTGATTACTCCAATATACAATCGCTTCTTCCGAAAATTGTATCAAAAATCTCAAAAAGCCGAACAGCCATTTCTTTACCATCACTTAGAGTCGGCACTTTAACCAGCGAGATGATTGAAGCTATAAAAAGCATAAGAAAAACCGGTTTTACGCTAGCTCCTGAAGCGGGAAGTGAACGATTAAGACGGGTAATTAATAAACAAATCAGCACCGACGAATTGTTAAAAACCGCTGAATATATTTATCGTTCAGGATGGAGACTGATTAAGCTTTATTTTATGATAGGTCTTCCAACAGAACAGGACAAAGACATCGATGATTTAATTGATTTGTGTTTTGAGATATGGAAATTGGGAAAGTTCTGCAACGGACGCCTTCATGTCTCTGTATCAACATTTGTTCCAAAACCTCATACACCCTTTCAATGGTTCGGACAAGCAAAAAGAAATTATCTAGAAGAAAAACTGAAATACTTGAAAAAAAGACTTAAACACTTCAAATCAATTGAACTCAAGTGGCACAATCCGGGGCAGAGTTTTTGGGAAGCTGTCATGGCAAGAGGAGACAGAAAACTTGGTGAGCTGATAATGGCCGCCTGGCAAATGGGGGCAAGATTCGATGGTTGGACAGAACTATTTCAAGAAGATATATGGAACAGAGCGGCTGAAAAAACGGCCCTAGATCCAGAATTCTATGCAAACAGAACCATAAAACTGGACGAGATTCTACCCTGGGATCATTTATCATGCGGGGTTACCAAAGACTATTTAATACAAGAATACAGGAAAGCAATGGAAGCCAGATTCACAAGCGATTGC
>JALXAE010000217.1:0-994 GCA_026992355.1 Syntrophobacterales bacterium
CATAAAGATTATGATAGTAAAATATCATTAAACAACTCTGTTGTAAAAGATGATTTAATAGACGAATTAGCTAGATTGATCATGCTGAATATTGATGATTATAAAATTTCACCTAATGAAATTTGTATTGTAGCACCGCAGTGGGTTCATATAGCTAGCGTAACAAGAAAATTAATGGTTAAGTTACCTGATTTAAGTTTTGACGGTCCTGGGATGGCACCTTTTTCCAGAGATATTGAAAACTTTTGGTTTAAATTATCTAGAATAATCTTGACTGAACCTGCACCGAACCTGTACATTTTACGTTTACGGTGGGCACATGAGATTTTAAACGAATTAAATAATGCCGGAGTAAACACAAAAGAAATAAATGCAAAACAGTTTCTGAAAATTTGTAACTCACTTTATTGTAACAATGAAAATGGTCTTGAATATTTAGATTTTATGTTTCATGAAATTGCAAAAAAACTTAATTTCAACATTGATGATTATCCTATGCTTAAAGAACATTTTGATACATTTTTTGAAAGTTCAAAAAAACGAATTGAACGACTAAAAAAAGACGGAATAGATTTTATTGAAAAAACTGATTCTTTCAAAAAAGTTTTTAAGCAAAGAAAAGGAATTACAGTTTCAACAATTCATGGAATAAAGGGAGCTGAATTTGATACAATGATAGCTTTTGCATTACTTCAAGGGTATGTCCCTTTTTGGTCAGACCCCAATGGGTCGGAAAATTCAAAAAAAATGCTATATGTAATTGCTTCAAGAGCAAGAAAGTATTTATTTTTAATAGCTGAAAAACAGAGATTTAACACGAGAAGGCAAGAATATGTTATTACTGAACATTTAAAGAATTATAGTTATGATTATGATGATATATAACAGCAATTCTCACTTTAGCCTGAATCCAGCCGAATCTGGTACATCTTGCAAATCTTGCCATAGAGCTCAGTCATGCTTTCACAAGGGAGTATCCTGAATACTGCCTTAA
>JALXAE010000217.1:1004-4476 GCA_026992355.1 Syntrophobacterales bacterium
ATCCCCACAGAATCAGAGGGTCGGGAACGCTTGTTCTCATTGGCGGATTGGTGCTTTTCGGGTAGAGCATCCCAGGCATGGCCGCTGCGCGCAAAAGCAAAGAACGTATGAGCGATGGCTTGCTGTCAGGTGCAAAGGTACAGTATCTATTTGACTTTTGCAACTTTTCCGATTTTCTCCACAGGGGGATATGCCAGGCTGGAGTAACTTGGGCAAGTAGGGTTTTCTGATTCAGCAGTTGGAGTAGCTCACACCCTCCAACCTCTTCCCTTTGAGGGCAAAAGCCCCTTTAAAGCCAGCAATTCTCACTTTAGCCGGAATCGACCTGAATCTGGTACATTTTACAAATCTTGCCATAGAGCTCAGTCATGCTTTCACAAGGGAGTATCCTGAATACTGCCTTAACTGCCTCCCATAACTTGAGCTTCGTTTTCAGGTGCTTCAGAATAGCCTGAAAATATTTACAGGCCCGCTGCTGTGCCTGATCCACTGTAAAGGCCAGCATCATCAAATAAGCGAAATTGGTACACAAATTTTCCTCGCCATGTCCAAAATTATGCGAAAAATTGTAGTCCTGATTTTTCAGCGTATTGAAAACTTCGTTTTCTATTTTCCAACGGCTTCGACCCATACGCATCACGGGCATGATTGTCTTTCGGGATAGCGTGATATTCGTAATCCAGGAGAATATCTTTTCCTCGCCTTTTTTATTCGTCCAAATGCAATACAAAAAGTTGCACAACACATCACGATTGCTGTCATTCAAAGACAACTTATTGACATATCCAAAAGTATAGGTACCTTCCGCAGTCTTTATGTCCTCCCAATGTACTTTATGCTCTTCGTTTAGCCGATCAAATTGCTCAAACAAAGCCTGGTGAGAACTTTCCTTTGCATTTATTACATACCGCCAATTCGGGTTTTCATTGATGCGGCAAACGAGTGGAGCACATGCATACAAAGCATCCATCGTAAGCACCATAAACTCCTGATTATGAGTCAGTTGTAGCTTGTCGAGCAGTCGCTTTGCCGCATTCAATTCGCAGTCATTCTTCTGCTCTCCGCCCTGCCTGACAATAGGTTCATTATCCATCACAAAAACCTCTTTTTCGCCCGGACAAACCACTGCGGCACTAAGCATGCTGTGATAGTTAGAACGAGAACCATCCCTGTGGGTTCTTTGCAGACAATGTGGACAACTAATCTTCTTCGAGCTAAAATGCTCCACCCCTTCTATGCTTACAACCAGATGCTTATTCCAATAGTAATAATCCTTTAACAGACCTTCCTGCTTAATCCTGGAAAACAACAAGGCAAAAGCCTCGCGCAGTTCTTCTGAAGGTATGCCATCCAAAATCTTACGCAATCCATTGTCCGAGGGAATATCTCTTATCCCATAGATAGTCTTTAAATTGCTTTCTTCAGCTTCACTCTTCTGCCGAAAATAAAACAATGAGGGACTCTTCAGAGAGTATATGGCATACCCGCTTTTCAAAGCATCTGACAATTCATAGCTCGAGTTTTCACGGCGCCTGTCCTGCACTTCATCAAAAAAGGGCACCATTACCTCATGGTACAAATACTCAAATTCGCTTGGACTTGCTTTACTGGCTGGCTTCTTCTTGGCTTTCATACCATAAAGGTACGAATTCCCTTGATTTTGGCTACTTTTGGGCTAAAGTGAGAATTGCTGGGTAACAAAGTATAAAAATAATAGCCGAAAAAGTAGTAAATATGAACATTGTAGCTCGCAAAAACATTAGTAGTAAATTGAAAAATTCTGCTTCCGAAATCGGCTACTATTCTTATACTAACCGTTGTGTGCCATTCGAAAAATGAGAAAAAAACAATTCAAAAAAGGTCAGGAATTTGGTGGATGGACCCTAACATCTTTTTTAGGCGGTGGAGGTAATGGTGAAGTATGGGAGTGTACAAATAAAAAAGGAGAATTGGGGGCAATCAAACTATTAAAATCTGTTAAACCTAAGCCTTATGCTCGATTTCTTGATGAAACAACTGTGATAGAGCAAAACTCCGACATAGATGATATAATCCGAATGCTCGACAAACACTTACCTGAAGATCTAAATGATTCTGTACCCTTTTACGTGATGCCGGTTGCTAAAAGTGCAGAAAAGGAATTGAAAGGAAAAAGCATTGAGGACAAGATTGATGCGGTCTTAGAAGTATGTCAAACACTAAGGGAACTGCACGAAAGGGGTATATCGCATAGAGATATTAAACCTGCCAACCTCTTGATATATAAATCCCGTTACTCATTAGCTGATTTCGGATTGGTTGATTATCCAGATAAGAAAGATGTTTCTTTCAAAAATGAAGAAATAGGTGCTAAGTGGACAATGGCACCTGAAATGAGGAGAGAATCTTCTAAAGCTGACGGATTAAAAGCAGACATATACTCGATCGCTAAAACCCTTTGGATTATCCTCACTGAAAACCCAAAAGGATTTGACGGTCAATATTCGCCTGAATCAATATTAGAGTTAAGACGGTTCTATCAAAACATCTATACAACTCCCATAGACAGACTATTATCTGCATGTACAGATAATGACCCAAATTCAAGACCAAGTATTGATGAATTTATTCTAATTCTTGAGGAATGGAAAGTCCTTAACGAAGATTTTCATGAGCGGAATCAGGAGCAATGGTTGGAAATACAACAAAAATTGTTTCCTACTGCATTTCCTAAAAGAGTTATCTGGGAAGACATTAACGACATAATTAATGTGTTAAAAGTCCTTTGCACCTACGACAACTTAAACCACATGTTTTTTCCAAATGGTGGTGGACTTGACTTAGAGGATGCAAGACTGTCAGTAGAAGAAGGCTGTATAGAATTAGACTTTCAATTGATTGATATTGTTAAACCAAAGCGGTTAATCTTTGAATCGTTCGGTTATGACCCAGAATGGAATTACTTCAGATTGGAGCTTGACGAGCTTGAGCCATCTGGAGTTTATGAAACTGAGGAAGGCGAAGAACCTTATAACAAAAAATATGACTATGAGGCTGTTTCAGAACTCTATCCAGGACATTATGATAAGTATGACCTTGTTGAACATCGCTATGATTATCAAGATATGGGTTATGAAATTCCTGAAAATGCACGACAAGTTACACGTTGGTTCAGGGGATCTTTTGTCATATTTAATAAGCGTTCAACATACAATCTGACTCCCGCAACTTATGATGGGAGACATAACAAAATGGATACAGAAGAATTTAGAAGTTACATTCAAAGATGTGTTGACCACTTTAGGGAAAAAGATGAGAAAAGACCCTTTTTTGAAAAGTTAATGGATAAAATAGACTCAAAACGAAAAATAAAAACGGCACACAACAAAACCTATAAGCAATAGCGCCCTGCGGGTCACTACTGCTCATAGCCAGACCGTTAGCGGCAAGCAGAAATTGAAAACATGAAATCAATATTATTACTTATTGCTAT
>JALXAE010000218.1 GCA_026992355.1 Syntrophobacterales bacterium
CAACAATCGCGGTGCTCAAAGTGGCGATAAGCTCAAGGGTGAGTGCGGAAATAAAAGCTACTTTAAGAACACTTATGGTGGTTTTTCTAAATTCGTCAACTATGCGGCGAAGTCTTTCCTTTTCGGCGCGAGAACGGTTAAGGGCCTTGAGTGTGGTGAGTCCCTGAATCACATCAAGCAGGTATGCGCTCATCTTCCCCAGTGTTCTCCATTGTCTCTTTGTTACCTTTTCCGCCACGAGTCCTATCAGTACCATGAAAAAGGGTATCAGGGGCGCGGTAACAATAAAAATCAGGCCAGTGTAAAAGTCCCGGGGAAAGACAAAAATCAGGACCATGAGCGGAATAACAGCGGTGAGAATCACCTGAGGAATGTATTCACGAATGTAAGGGTCGAGCTTTTCAATGCCCTCAGTGAGGGTGGATGCAAGCTCTCCGGTGCGCTCACTCCTGGTAAAAGAAGGCCCCAGTTCAACAATCTTTTCCATGAGTCTCCTTCTCAAATTATCCCTGATACTCATGGAAAGGTTTGTGGCGATAAGGCTATTTGCCCATACAAAAAAAGCCCTGAGAATAATGACAAGGGCGAGGATAATAATCGGTGTTTCGAGGTCCTGAAGATGCATGTGACCGAGAAAGGCATTGTTTACAATTTTGCTAAAAAACCAGGCCTGAAGCACAATAAAAAATCCAATGAGAATGCTCGTTAGAAGTAAAAGAATCACGTATGCAGACTTTTTTCTTATCTCACCAACGAGCCTCTTATCAAACTTCATGGCAATAAATTTTACGCCAAAAACCCACAAAATACCTTAGCGGGAAAAATCCCCAAATCAAGTACCGGGAGGGATTCGAATTTATACTGCGTGTATATATGCAGCCTTCATAAAAATCCATTCTAAAATATGAGTCGGGAAATAAATCTCGCATCATGATCAAGTCAATTTATTTTCGTGGTAGCCACGAATCTTTTTAAAACAAGTCGATCCGTTAAAGGTAAAAGCTCTAACATTATTTGCAAACTTTAATATCTATCTGCAAGTTTTGGAAGCGACAAAAGTAGTGTATATGGAGGGAAACACCCTGCAAAAGATGATGATTAACAGTCCGTTTTTCAGGACCAGACAGAAAAGAGGAATTAGCATATACATGAACTATCACTGAAATGGTAAATCGCCCTTTTTGGATGATTTATATAAGCTACTTGATTAAATTCTTGCAAAACATTGTATCCAACATTATACTGAATTCAAATAACAAATATTATGATAGAATTTATCATGTTCCTCTATAGTTTTTTAATTTGATACTAAAAATAAACAAATTTAATAAATCTATTATCCGGCAGTGATGAATAATCGGAATGCAAATATTCATGGTATTTTTGACATATATCATTATGTGCAAGGGTAGATATGTCACATCTATCTAATTTTGTTCGAGGAATAAATACAAGGAGGTAAAAAATGCCAAGAATAAAATACAATATGTACAATTTTCCAAGAAGGTACCAGTCGCTAAATGGTCAAGGCATCCTTGATATTTCATGGGCAGAATTAGTATGGGCTGCTATATCGGTGGGTAAGGGAGAACTTTTTCATATTTTGAGGTACGGGCGTTTCTCAATGTTTGAAATTGCGTATCGTTTAGCGATTCTTTATGCCAATCTATGCGAGAATGAGCAGGAATACATTCGGAGATCTTTGGCCTATGACGGTCTCGACCCCTCGGAAAAAGGGGCAATTTCCTACTTTTTAGGATTAACTTTCGCTAAAGTTTTTGGAGAACGTCTTTTGAATGTCCCTTGGCTAATGCATCTGGATGTTTACAGAGATATTTTAGGGGTAAGTTTAATCAACCAATCCAGACCCGATCTCGTGGGACGGAACGTTGATGGAGAATGGGTTGTGATGGAGTCAAAAGGCCGCACTAACGGTTTTGACTCTGGCGCTCTTGAACAAGCAAAACGACAAGCGGAGCAAGTGATTGAAATATCTGGGGAAGCACCTGTTCTTCGTATCGGATTAGAAATCCATTTTAGCGATGGTACTTTGCATATTGTAGCAGTGGATCCTGAATTTGATGATAGCTCCGAACAACGGATAGAATTACCACTTACAAAGGAACAATTTTTTAAAGGATATTACCGTCCGTTCAAAACGTGGATAAAGGATGCCCCCGACGCGACACATTTTGAATGGCGAGGAACTAATTATAAAATGGTTACTATTAAGAGTGTTGATGTAAGCATTGCCCTCGTAGAAGATGTGTTGGAGAATGATAAATTATTTTTTCTTGGGGAACCATCGAAAGAGGGACAAATATTTGCTGCCCCAGATGGCCTATTGGTTCAAATTGGCTCTGCATGGTCAAGAGATAATATGAAAAAAGAACCTCAAGAGAGACAATAATTACCATGTTCTTAGTAAAAGCTTTTAATCAACAATGAGGAGGTATAGAAATGAATGTGGGTATTTTGGTTATTGGTTCTCTATGCTGGGACAACAATGACCGGAAAGCTTGGAGAACTGTGCACTTAAACATGAGTGAGAAGATACCAGTGAAAGTTCCTATCAAGTATGGGCGTAAGTCTAGAACTTGGGGGAATACTTATACAATGGTACTCAGCAACAGTGTTAAAATGGGTAAAGCTGTGGTGATACCCTGTATTAATCCTATTGAAAATGTGAAGGATTTAATTTTGGAAGCTTCTGCACTTTGGAGAGCTGAGAGATCAAAAGCAAAGGAAGGTGAGGTTGGGGTCTCATGGGGTTGTGTAGGTATGCTCTTCCGTATTCCCCAGAAAAGTGCTGATATTGTAGAAATGTGGGAACGCTATTTTCAGAATCATTCTGAAGTGCCAATTACTCCCGTTAATTCAAGGGGGATACTGGATATTTCTTGGCCTACCAAACTTGATGATTCCCCGGTAACAGAAGTTGATATCATCCTTTCGGCCGTGACTAAAGCAGAGGAACCACTTCCAACTGTAGATAAGATTGCCGAAAAATGGATAAATCAGGACAATGGTTATGAAAGCTACTTTTTCAAAAATGTAGAGAATGACATAAGGACTGCTGAAGATATAGATATTTGGAAGATAATTGAAAAGCATTCCCCAGGGTGGTTAAGCAAAACGGAATATGCAGAAGCCATATCTATACTAAGAAAAGAGTCCCAAAGCTCCAGCTAACTCTGCGTGCAGTGAACACAGCGTTGACATGTAGGAGAGCTTACGGAAGTTGGAAGACAGTTGTACATCCACTATTAATGTCACGCAGTAAATAGGTACTAATTTTTGTCAATAAATGCTGGGAATCGGGCTTAAATAGTGTCGCATGTCAAAGTAAAATTCTTTTATGGAGGTAAAAAATGCACCCCTTTAAGGAATGGATATGTCAACTTACATGTATAGAGGAAAACAACCCTATAATATTGGCAGAGGAGTTTTTCATGGTATTTTCCCATTTCGAATATGCACTCAAGAAAGCAAGATATGTTGAGAACATCAATAACACAGTTCGGACTGATTGGAAAGGTTTTGCTAATAAATACAATGGGGTATTCGGAAAAATTATGAAGAACAATAAGGTAATCGAGAGAGCAGTTGAGTTTTTTCGTAAAGAACCCCCTCGCAAACAAGTATTGAAAAATAATACTTTAGGGTGGGAGTGCACTGATAATGACCGACGTATAAAGGCAGGGCAAGGTAAAATTACTTTAGAATGGCTTACCCTTATGGTACGGCGAGTTAGGAATAACCTTTTCCATGGGGGCAAGGAAATCTTGAGTAGGCCGCGTGACATTCAGTTGCTAATATTTGGCTTGGTGCTTCTAAGGTGTTGGCTGGATTTAGATGAAAATGTCAAAAAGCATTTCATCGATGATTTACCTGGTAAGGAAACATTAAGAGCACAATTTTGCTTTTCACCCCAGACAGAAATTTAATTATGCATCTGACAAGGTCTTGATATAGTAACATTGTAGCTTTACAGGAAAAGAGTGCAGCGACAATGCTTATAGAATTTCACCCGAAAGTGTTTAAATTTAACAAAGATTAAGAATGTTGAATAAGAGATCCAATCAATTGTGGTGTATGGATGAAAAGGGTCTATGGTCAAGTGAAACACCAACAAAAAACAATTGGAAAGAAAAAGAGGTGGTGGAAGAAACTGCGTGTAGGCAGAAAAAAACACAAGGTGCGCCGTTTTATTCTCCACACGGTAGCCCTTTGCAGTGCGGTGGTGTTCATTGCCGGCTGGCCCTTCGGCGCACGCTGGCTGGTTGGCCTGTTCGTGGGCATCAACCTGATCTTCGACGGGATTTCCCTGCTGATGCTGGGCCTTGCGGCGCGAAATGCTTGATTTGTAAACGAAAAACGCCATCGCGAAGCGATGGCGTCGGGAAGATGGTGGCCAGGGACAGAATCGAACTGCCGACACGGGGATTTTCAATCCCCTGCTCTACCAACTGAG
>JALXAE010000219.1 GCA_026992355.1 Syntrophobacterales bacterium
ATGGAAAGATGCTCTGAGGAATCATTTGGGTCATATTTTCTTCGAATTTCAGTTCGAACGAGAAGGAAGTTCCAGTTTACTGATTAGAAGATAACTGAAATTGAGAGGTGCTTATGCCTTATTGTTTTAATGAGAATGTTAAGCTTTATTATGAAGTACATGGCTCAGGAAGTCCTCTTATCTTTTTGAGTGGGTTGAGCGGTGGCGCGTGGTCATGGTTTATGCAGGTTCCATATTTTGAAAGGAATTATAAGGTGATTGTCTTTGACAATCGTGGAGCCGGAAGATCCTCAAAGCCCTCGGGACCCTACACCATGTTCGACTTTGCCAGAGATGCTGTCTCTATTTTGGATCACTTGGAGTTCAACTCTGCCTATGTCGTTGGTGTCTCAATGGGAGGTATGATTGCCCAACAGCTTGCCCTTCTTTTTCCTGGCAGGGTACGAGCTATGGTGTTGGGATGCACCCATTGCGGAAAGAGCAGGCGTATTCCGCCTTCTCCGGAGGTTCTTAAAACCTTGATGCAAAATGAAGGGCTTTCTCAGGAGGAGATCCTAGACAAAAATATTCCTCTCCTTTTTAATCCTGAGTTTGTAAAAAAGAATCCTCAGTTTATAGATCAATATAAAAAAGCGTCCCTTAGTGCACCACCGCAGCCTCCTGAGGCTTTTAATGCTCAAATTGCAGCAATTCAAGACTTTGATGTTTGCGGCGAGTTGCAGAATCTTAGTTGTAAAACCCTGATTTTTACCGGTACTGCAGATGTGATGGTTCCGCCTGAGAATTCGAGAATCCTACATGAGCTTATCCCTAATTCGGTATTAGTTGAATTTGAGGGGGCGGGACATGCTATACATATTGAACGGGCGGATGAGTTCAATAAAAGAACTGACGAATTTTTTAGCATGAGCGGGACGAGTAGGGGGTAATTAACAGTAAGGACGATGAGGAATAGAAAGGAAGTGGATATAGCTTTAGATAATAGAGCTCCCCTTGCCGAAAAAATGCGCCCCCGTTCCATCGACGAGTTTGTTGGACAGAGACACCTTCTTTCTTCTGGGAAAGTTTTGTGGAGGTATTTTAGAAGAGGCGAATTTCCATCCATGATCTTCTGGGGACCTCCAGGAACGGGTAAAACGACACTGGCCAGACTGATTGTTGATTACTGCAATGGATATTTCATGAGTTATTCTGCAGTTACAGCTGGGGTGCCGGAAATCCGGGAAGCCTTATCTGAAGCGCAAAGAGTATGGCAGAAAAAGTCCCAGAAAGCCTGGTTATTTCTCGACGAGATCCACAGGCTAAACAAAGCTCAACAGGATGTGCTTCTTCCTCATGTAGAATCTGGAACCATTAGACTGATTGGCGCAACAACAGAAAATCCGTCTTTTGCCATTATACATCCGCTTCTTTCCCGGGTACATGTTATACTGCTGGAACCCCTCACTAGAGATGAGTTGAAGGTGATACTCAACCGGGCATTAAAGGATGAAGAAAGAGGCTTGGGAAGATATCCTGCTAAACTTACTGATGAGGCGGTGGAGTTATTAGTGGCGTGGTCAGGTGGTGATGCAAGAAGGTTGCTGAATGCTTTGGAGTCCGTTGTTATGACTACACCTCCGGATCCAGAGGACGGAGTTAGATACATTGATGTAGAAGGTGTTAAGGATGCGATGCAACGGCCTGCCTTTCGCTACGACAAAGGGGGAGATCAGCACTACGATTTAATATCGGCCTTTCACAAAAGCCTTAGAGGAAGTGACCCCGATGCGGCACTTTACTGGTTAGCCAGGATGCTTGAGTCTGGGGAAGATCCTCTTTATATCGCCAGAAGGTTGGTTCAGGCTGCCTGTGAGGATGTTAGTCTGGCAGATCCTTTCGCCATCGTGGAAGCTATAAGTGCGTTGCATGCTTATCAGTTTATGGGAAGTCCTGAAGGGGAATTGGCGCTTGCTCAAGCTGCCGTTTATATTGCCATAGCTCCCAAAAGTAACAGTGTTTACACAGCTTTAAAGAAAGCACGTGCACTCGCAACTCAAACAGGAACAGTTCCTGTACCTTTACATCTTAGAAATGCCCCTACAGATTTTATGAAAAAGCTTGGTTTTGGAGCCGAATACAAATACCCTCATGATTTTCCCGGTAATTGGGTTGTTCAAAACTACATGCCCGAAGGATATGAAAATGCTGTCTTTTATGAGCCTGGCACTCGGGGATGGGAAGGTAAATGGCGTAAGCTTGTACATGAAAGACGTGGAAAAACAAAAAAAGTTGCAAAGCAGAACGAACGTTAATTTTAATTAAATTGTAAGCCTTTGGAGAATGGAAAATGGGCGGGATGATTTCCTTTGATTGGTCTTTTTTATTAGCCGATGTTATTGGTTCAGAACATGGTGTTTCTAACCGGGATATTGATCGATGGACTGGTAGAGCGTTGTCTGTGAGTAAGAGAATTTCCCAAGAGAGAAGCGATGGGAGATTGGCCTTTTGGAATATTTTGGATGACACTTCAATGATTCGTGAAGTAGCCGAAATTAAAGAGGAATTTAAAAATAGAGATATAGAGAACGTTGTAATTCTGGGAATTGGTGGTTCTGCTTTAGGAGCGCGAGCAATTTTTCATGCCCTGCGTGGCGAACAACATAACCTGGTGTCCAAACCACGTTTATTTGTTGCCGATAATATTGATCCAACTGAGTTCAATTCTCTTATGAACCTTCTTAATTTTGAGCAAACGGTTTTTATTGTTATCAGCAAATCGGGTACCACGGCTGAAACAATCAGTCAGTTTTTGATTGTTAAAAATAAAATTGAAAAACTTTTTGGAAAGAAAGGATTAAGACAACACGTTGTAATCATAACAGATCCGGAAAAAGGGCTGCTGAGAGGGTTTTCCAGGGCTGTGGATGTATGTTCCTGTTCCATTCCCAAGGACCTAGGGGGCAGGTTTTCGGTGTTGTCTCCGGTTGGTCTGGTTCCATCGCTTTTTCTGGGGATTGATTGTGAAGAGCTTATTGCTGGTGCTAGAGAAGTGGCGAACCGATGTCAATCTGACGATATATTTTCAAATCCTGCATATCTTAATGGCTTGTACCATGTTGTTTTTGACGTGGAAAAAAAGAAGAATATCCATGTGTATTGGGCATATTCCAGTTCTCTTTATAGCTTTTCTGACTGGTTAAGGCAGCTTATTGCTGAAAGTCTTGGCAAAAGAAATAATGGCGATTTTATTGGCCCAACACCAGTAAAAGCCCTTGGAGTAACAGACCAACATTCTCAGCTTCAGCTTTATCGTGAAGGGCCAAATGATAAGGTTATAACCTTTTTGGGTGTGCAAAAGTGGGCATCCGATCTGGCTATACCGGATGACAAGGATATTGAAGAAGCGTCCTACCTTTCTGGTCATACCCTTGGTGAACTTTTTCATGCGGAGCAACAGGCCACGGCCTGTGCATTAGCTGAGGCAAAACGTCCGAACTTGACTCTGTGGTTCCCCGAATTAAGTGAGCGTTGCCTGGGACAAGCTTTTTTTGTTTATGAGCTACAAACGGTGTTTATGGGTTACTTGTATGGCATAAACCCTTTTACTCAACCAGGTGTGGAGTTATCAAAAAAGATGGCCTACGGCTTGATGGGAAGAAAGGGATTTGAGAAGTTTGCAGATTTTGTAAGAAAGATGAGAAAATCTAACAAGGGATCCTGTGTATAGCAGTACTACAGAAAAGAAGCGGAAAGAACTTGAAGCAATAAAGCCCTTCCAGCTTGTTAAGTATTTGTCTCTTTCCAGTTTGTTTGTTGTACTCATAAGCACTTTTGTTTTGTCGAGTTTCATAGCCAGGGGCGTAAAAAAAATTGTTTTAAGGAAAAGTGAAGAATATGCTTCACTAGTTGCCGAAAATCTAAATCACCAGGTGTTCTATCAATTTACACTTCCGACCTTAATCACGGAAGGCGAAATTGCCCTTAGTCGCAAAAATCAATATCGCCGATTGGATAGAGTTGTTCGTAACACCATTCACGGTTTTTCCGTGGAGAAAGTTAACATTTACGACAGACAACAGATTCTCACTTACAGTACTGACCCGGAAGGAGTTGGTAAAAAGGGTAGTCTTGGTCCCATCTTCGACAGAGTTTTGGAGGGTGCAACCATATCCGTTTTTGAAGGAGGAAACTCTTTCCTCGGTTTCGAATGGCCCTGGGGAAATAATGTACACCGTTTAAAGACTTATATTCCCATGTGGGTTGAAAAACCGATGACATGGAAGCGAGGTAAGGTTCTTGGGGTTTTTGAGATAATCCAGGATATTTCCTCGGATTACGAGATGATCTTCAGATTTCAGTGGCTTGTTATTGGAAGCTTCACAGTTTTTGTGGGGGTATTGTTAATAGCGTTGTCACTTATTGCAAAAAGGGCAGAGCATATTATTGAAAGGCGTTCCGCAGAGCGAAAAAAGCTGGAAGAAAAGCTGCACCGGGCTGAACATCTTGCTACGCTTGGCGAAATGATAGCTTCTGTTTCCCATGAGATAAAAAATCCCTTGGGAATAATTCGAAGTACTGCTCAGCTGATTCAGAAACGAATGGAAGATGAAAGAAATCAACGACTTGCTACCATAATTGTTGAAGAGTCAGAAAGGCTGAACACTATAGTCACGGAATTTCTAGATTTTGCTCGCCCCAAGGAACCCCAATTTTCTCTATGTAGAGTTTCTGACATAATTGACAGAGCACTTGATACCTTTGGTTCCACCTTTGAGTTTAAAAATATAACGGTGCGAAAGGAATACAACGGAGAATGTAACATAATGGCCGATGAAATGCTCCTGTACAGGGCGTTTTTTAATCTCATATCCAATTCAATACAGGCTATGGAAGAGGGAGGAACTCTAACGGTAAAGATCAACGGTTTGGACAAAAACGGATTCGTGAGTGTTTCCATTGCCGATACGGGTTCAGGTATTCCAGGGGATATTAAGGATAAGATTTTTCGACCTTTTTTTACAACAAGAGAAAAAGGCACAGGTCTTGGACTTGCCATAGTGCAATCCATAATTGAAGAACACGGTGGAGAAATAGTTGTAGATAGCGCCGAAGGCAGAGGCACAACAATGACAATAAAGATCCCCCGTGGAAATACTTTTTTGTCTGGATAAACGCGAAAGATCTTCCTTGTTTATTGAGCCTTGTTATTCAATCTGCTGAAAATGTATTCAACAGCTTCTTTCGGAGTTCGGGCGGTTTTTAGTCCTTTAATGTTGACCGGTGGGTTGATCGCCGCAACAGGTTTTTCCATTTTTAATGCTAAAGAAATTTCTGAAAGAGTACCATAACTTCCCCCCACCGCTACTAATGCGTCTGATGCCTGAGCAATTATAGCATTTCTTGCATGTCCCATGTTTGTAGCAATTGGTATTTTTATGTAGGGGTTGGCTGTTTTCTTGTCACTGCCTGGAAGGATGCCGATGGTAATTCCCCCGGCATCAAAGGCCCCTCGAGCGGCAGCCTCCATGACCCCGCCCAAACCTCCACATATTAAAATAGCTTCTCGTAAGGCAATTTCTTTGCCGGTTTCGTAGGCAAGTTGAGACAACCGCTTATCTTCCAGTCCTGAGCCGATTACTCCGATCAAAATGGCCTGCATGATTAATTACTCCTGCCATCCCCATTTGCCTATTAAATCAACAAACCTTACTCCACCAAGGGATGTCTTCTTTATGCCTTCTGGGACACGTTCGATGAGTAAAAGATCCTGAGTAAGCCTGTCTCCAACTGGGATGACCATCTTGCCTCCCATTGCAAGTTGGTCAATTAGCGGTTGAGGTATCTTGGGTGATGCAGCGGTTACCATGATCCCATCGAAGGGAGCTGCTTCAGGCCAACCCAGTGTTCCATCTCCCACCTTGAATTCCACATTGTCATACCCCAGATGTGTCAGAGTATCCTTGGCTCGGATAGATAAACTTGGAATTCTCTCAATAGTGTAGACTCTATCACACAATTCGGCGAGGATTGCTGTCTGGTAGCCACAACCTGTGCCAATCTCGAGTACCTTCTCGTTACCCTTTAATCCAAGAGCTTCCGTCATCAAAGCTACTATGTAGGGTTGAGATATCGTTTGACCTTCGCCTATTGGTAAGGGATGATCTTCGTAAGCCTGATTCATTAAATTTTTACTTACGAATAGATGCCTTGGCACCTTCATCATAGCGTTTAAAACCCTTTTGTCTTTTATGCCGCGGCTGATTATTTGTTGTTCAACCATCTTTTTTCGAGCTAACTCAAAAGGATCAGATTTCATGAGCCTTTACACTCCCAGTGAAATTTTCGACAGTTCATATTTTCTTTAGAGTAGCTTTCATATTGTAAGGAAGATAATAAGTTCTGGTCAACAAATATGCCAATTTAAGCTCCATTGTTTTTTGTTCAAAGCAAAACAATGTTTGAAGTCACAAAATAGTCTTGACCCCGATAAGTCCTTTTGCTAGAGATTTGAGCGTTATCTTCTGAATTTGCAAGTGGTAGCACGTTTGGTTACGGTTTTTGGACTTACAGTGTTCGTTCCTGAAAATTCCCCGTTATTTTAATGCAAGGTGATTGTCATATAGATTACTACAGGTTGTATTTGCGCGGTTCACACACTCTGACTAAAATCCGATTTTAGTTCATTTCCAAAATGGTGATTTGAAATTGGGTTTTGTAGCTTAAGAGTTAAGATCATTTCCAGGGATCTTACCGTTTATACTTCGTTGCAAGGCATGTCTCTTTAAAGAGGTTTCCAATAAAAAATCAACCTTAACCTGGGGAGGGTTTCATGGAGCAGCTCAAGGAATACACACAGCTTGTTGAAAAATTGTTTGATGGAGACAGGCTTTTTGACAAACCGGAGTCGCTAAAGGGGGTAAGGGTTCTCGAAGTCTGTTACGTTCTGCTTGGACCTGCTTGCTGTGATTATCTGGCTGAATTTGGAGCTGAGGTTATTAAGTTTGAAGGGCAACGCGGGGATCAGATGCGCTTTGTTACACCTTATGCCTACTTCTGGAAGAACATGTCACCGGGGCTTGAAATTGAAAATCACAATAAATACTGGGTTGGCATGCATCTTGGGAACCCCAAGGCGAAAGAGTTGTTTCTTGAGCTTGTGAAAAAATCGGACGTTGTGGTGGATAATCTAACCCCCGGTCGTATGGCAGCCTGGGGCCTTAGTTATCCTGAACTTAGTAAAATAAACCCTGGAATAATCCAGCTCCACGTATCTGGATACGGCAGCTGGGGGCCTTGGACTGGAAGAACATCTTATGATGCAGTAGCTCAGAGTATGGGAGGGCTGTCCTGGATAACCGGCTTTGCCGATAGAGGACCAATTAAATCGGGAATATGGATCGCCGATTGGATAACTGGTCTAATGTGTGCAATTGCCATCATTAATGCCTTGAATTATAGGGAAAGAACCGGTAAAGGGCAGTTTATTGATTACATGCAGGTGGAGAATGTAATCAGATTTCTCGATTGGACATGGTTGTATACTTATCTTACAGGAAAAGATAGACCTCGCTCCGGCAACCGTGATCTTGCCATATGTCCATCTGATTTGTTCGATTGTGAAGATGGCTGGGTAGCTCTCGCCGCATTTACTGAAGAAGAGTTCAAGGGGCTCTGTACAGCCATGAATCGTATGGATCTATTTGAAAAGTATAAAGATCCTACGGAAAGGCTAAAAGAAGAAAATGCCGGGGAAATTCTGAAAGCCATTGATGAATGGACAAGAACAAAGAAGGTTGCCGAGGTTGAAGAATTGGGTCAGCAATACGGTTTTGCGGCTTCTCATGTTATCACTGCCAAGGATGCCTATTATAGACCTCATTTTAGGAAACGTCAGACCATCCAGGAATATGAAGATGCTCTTTATGGTCCTATGGTACAGCACTGCTATCCTCCACGACACAGTGAAACTCCAAGCAGGTTAAAATGGAGTTGCCGCCCACTTGGTTTTGATAACAAATACGTTTTGATGAACCTTTTGGGTCTATCCGATGATGAGATACAAAAGCTGCAGGAAGAGGGAGTTATTTTTCAATGGAATCCCGAAATTCCGTCTCACTGCCCACCTCCTGATTGGGACGGAAAGAGCGGGTTAAAGCTTGTCTAATTTCGCGTCCTTAAGGTTAGAAATGATTAATTTAAATCTCAGGAGGAACGAATATGGCAGATGAAACCAAAAAACAGTCACTCCAGTTTGAAGGTGAAGACCTTGATCAAGAGTCCGAATTTGAGAAAAGGATTGTAGGACTTGGTATACATAGAGAATACGCAAAATGGGCTTATAGTGAAACCAACCCTGCAGATGTTCATAAAAAACCCGAGGCTCTCGACGATATGCTGGTAATTGATGCAAGTTTTGGAAGCTTTGCGGGGCTTTTTGCATCTTCAATTCTTGCAGAGATGGGTGCAGAAGTTATCCGAGTTGAGCCTCCTGGGGGAGATATTGCCCGCAAGATGTCTCCCTACGGTATGATGATTAAAGACACCGGACTTCCCTACCTTGTCGAAGGCGGTCGTAATAAATTCCATGTAACGTGTAATCTTGAGACAGAAGAGGGCCAAAAACTATTCAAAAGATTAGTAAATAAGGCTGATGTTCTTATTGAGACCTTTAAACCCGGTTACCTGGCTTCCAAGGGACTTGGTTATGAAGATCTAAAAAAGGAAAATCCTGGACTAATTTATTGTGCTCTGCACAGTTACGGTCATTTTGGAGATGACGCTGAAAAATTTGGTAATCAGCCGGATTATGACATAATCGCTCAGGCCAGAAGCGTTGTTATGTCCATAACTGGCGAACCAGACTTGGATCCTGAAGTTCCTGCCGAGTACAAGCGTCCCTTGAGACACGGCAACTGGATGGGCTGGTACGTTGGGGGTGCCTGGGCTGCTTTCGGTATAGGTACCGCTATGTTGTTCAAGAGAAAAACAGGGAAGGGACAATTTGTTGATTGTTCTCCTCCCGAAGGCCTTCTCGCTATTTCCAATTACGTAATGCAGTATTTTCACATGTCCGGCAATGAAATGCCAAGGGCTGGTAATTATGATTATGCTGTATTTCCCTATACTTACGTTAAGTGTAAGGATGGATACACTTTTATTTCCGGTTTTACTGATCCAAATTGGGCTGCTCTTTGCGACATTATGAATCGCCCGGATTTGAGAGATCAGTTTCCCACGATAAAAGAGCGCTTAACCCCGGAAAACCAGCCAAAGATCCAGCACGAGATAGAAAAATTTACGGAAAACTATACTTCCGATGAAATCCTTGAAATGATAAACGAATATAGCAGACGTCCCGACAAAAAAGGAACGGTGGTCACAGGAAGGCTGGAAACTCCGAAGGACGTTCTGGAACGCGAACACTGGAAAGAAAGGTTGACCTTCATTGAGGTAAATGATCCCTATTATGGAAAGCTTTTGGTTCAGAATTCTTCTTTTAAAGCAATGACGTTGACTCCAGGGAGGATCAAATGGCTCTGTAGGCCTGTGGGAGCGGATAACGAATTCATTTATCAAAAGTACTTGGGGATAGGGAAGACAGCTCTTGCTGAATACTCTGAAAAAGGCGTTGTGTAATTTAATCGTTTTGTTAAGTTAAAAACAATATAAAAAAGGGATGCACGTTCTGGTTGAAATCGAAGCGTGTATCCCTTTCATTTTCTTGCCTAAAGTTCGTTGACATTTATGTTTCTTATAAATTCTTTAATGTTTTCCATCCATTTGGCAATTTGCTGTTCCCTATCTGTCATGTCTATTTTTGGAGATTTTTTGGGTTTCGTAACGTCTTTTTTCTTCTGTTCATCAACAATCGGATCTACCACACCTATCGTTTGTTCCCTTTCGGTGTCATATGAGATTGTTTTATGTAAAACCTTCATTTTTCCCTCCTTGCTTTTTCTACCAATGTTGGTTTTTTTAAAAAATAATCACATAGTTATCCGTGTAAAGATTGAACAGAGATATTTAAAAGTCTTTGGGAAGTTCAGTTTTTGGCAGGATTCTTTATGAAAACTGTGCCTTGGAATAAAGCTACTAACTCATTTGTTTTGTCGGTAACTTTAATTTCGTAGGTGGCCAGGCGGCGAGTGCGAGATATTTCTTGAGCTTCGGCAAACAACGCACCTGACGACACAGCTCGAAAAAAGGATATTGTAGCGTTTATTGCGAGGGCAGTTTTTCCATAAGAATTAGATGCAAGGGCAAAGGCAAAATCGGCAAGCGTGAAAATAGCTCCTCCGTGAGTAATGCCAAGACCGTTCAAATGAAAATCTTTGATCTCCATTTTTACCCGGGCATGACCTTGTGACACGTCGATAATTTCAATGCCACAGTGGGCGGCAAAGTTGTCCTTTTCAAAGTTTCTTTTATTCATAGTTCCGGTATCTCAGGGTTATATTCAATTTCTCTATGAAAAGCCTTTGCCAGTTTTAAGAGAGTAGATTCTTGAAAGTGGGGTCCTATTAGTTGAAAGCCTACAGGAATTCCTGAGGAATTTAATTTATATGGAATTGAGATTCCAGGGACTCCAGCAAGGCTGGCCGGAAGGGTAAAAATATCGTTGAGATACATTTCCAGAGGGTCATCAACTTTTTCACCTATCTTAAAGGGGGGAGAAGGGGTAACTGGTGTTATGAGTGCATCACACTTTTTGAAGGCCAGGTCGAAATCCTGTTTTATTAATGCCCTGACCTGAGACGCCTTTTTATAGTAGGCTTCATAATAACCTGCAGACAGTACATAGGTCCCCAGCATAATTCGCCTTTTAACCTCAGGACCAAATCCTTCCGCTCTGGTTTTCAAATACATTTCCGTCAAGTCAGCTTTGTCTGGATTTGATCGGAGTCCGTATTTTACTCCATCATAGCGTTCCAGGTTTGAGCTGGCCTCAGCAGGGGCGATAATGTAATAAGCTGCTACGCCATAGTCTGTGTGAGGCAGGCTTACCTGCACAGTTTTTACGCCAATAGATTCAAAAATTCCGATCGCTTCTTCTATGGCTTGTTGGATTTCTGGATCAATCTTGTGGCTAAAGTATTCTTTGGGGATTCCAATGACCATGTCATTTATCCGGTCGTTTAGGTTATCGCAATACTTGTCCACGGCGATAGATACCGATGTTGCATCAAAATCGTCGCGACCGGCAATGATTTGCAAAAGCATGGCAACATCGTCCACCCTTTTTCCCATTGGTCCTACCTGGTCAAGGGATGATGCGAATGCTACAAGACCATAGCGAGACACGCGACCATAGGTTGGTTTCAGGCCAACAATTCCGCAAAAAGAGGCAGGTTGACGAATGGATCCACCGGTGTCGGTGCCGAGAGCTACAGGGACCATGCCGGATGCTACTGCTGCCGCGGATCCTCCACTTGAACCCCCGGGAACTCTTTCGATGTCCCAAGGGTTTCTAGTAGGACCAAAGGCAGAATGTTCAGTGCTAGATCCCATAGCAAATTCATCCATATTTGTTTTGCCAACTATTATAGCCCCGGCTTCTTTAAGCCGTTTTACACATGTAGCGTCGTAGGGAGGTACGAAATTTTGTAATATTTTACTACCGCAGGTAGTTTTTATCCCTTGAGTGCAAAGGCAATCCTTAATGGCAATAGGAACACCACCGAGGGGCTTTTCTCTAATGGAATGCGGATTTTCGTCAAATTTGAGGGCTTGCTCAATTGCCATATCTCTGGAAACTGTGATGAAAGCGTTGATTCTGGGGTTCAATCTTTCAATTCGCTCAAAATAGGACTCCACAATTTCTCTAACGGTAAATTCTCCTTTTAGTAACCCCTTTCTCAACTCTTTAATTCCCAATTTGGCTACCATCTCATCTCCTCGAATTTTTCCTTTGACTACAAGACTCTTGGCACTATGAAGAAAACGCCGTCAGTTTCAGGAGCGTTAGCCAGAACCTTTTCCCGTTCTAAAGATTGTTTTAGCACATCTTCTCTGAAAATGTTTGTTCTTTCGACTGCGTGATGCATTGGCTTAACATTTGATGTATCTAGTTCGTTAAGTTTTTCCACGTATTCGAGAATAGAAGCCAACTGCCTGGCTATTCTTTTTTCCTCTTCATTGGCTAATTCCAGCCTGGCAAGACTTGCAATATGACGAACTTGGTCAATGGTGATTTTGTTTTCCATAACCGTAACTCCTACATTGTTTTCTACCCAAGAAAGATCTCCATTTGAACAACTTTCGAAAAAAAATGCAATGTTTCTTTCATGCCTGAAAGCTTAATTCTTGAAAGAAGATCCTGGGTAAGAGAATGTACAACAGCTTCTTCCTGTAAGCGTTCCCGCTCGGAAGCGTAAAAGCTTTGCACGAAACGGGCAAATCTAACCACATGTATTAATTCATGCGTAATTATGTAAACCATAAACGGGAGGAACAAGAGATCTGGTTGTGTTTCCATAGCTCGTAAGATGACGTGGTCCTGTAGGCAAATCTTGAAATATTCTCCCCATTCACTACCACGCATTCTAATATTTGGGTGTTGGGCATATCTTAAAATTTGGGCAAAGGCTTCGTCGGTGATTTCTGCTTCCTGAAGATCTCTGAGGGATTTTATATCATAGCGATAGCGTTTCCATTGGGATGTTGAGATCTTAAAGTGATCTCCTATAATATCTTCTGAAATTTCTATTGCATGATCCAGCTCCAGGATCTGGTCCGTGCTAAAGACTTTTCTGATATTTCCTTCTTTTCCAGTTCTCACCAGTGTTACCTCTGGATTTCGTCTTATTCAAGCCCAGTTGTAACTTCTAAATTACGAAAGAAGCGTCTTTGTGCAAGCCAAAACTTGCAGCTTCAAAAATAGCACGTAGAGGAGACGTGGAAGGCTGAAACCTTGTGAGATATAAACCCGGAAGACTATACAATAAGGATATTCAAAGAAAGCACGATCAATCATGATCAATATTTCTTGCTATTTGGTATTAAATGGAAATGAGCCTGAAAAATTTTGATCCATATTTGAAGAATTATTTTATGATACTTCTTGTTGGCTTTGATTATGTTAAGTTAAAGCACTTGTTCGGATAAGTTAACTTTTTAAATGTCTGTTTAGGTTTAAACCAAGAAAATAGGGGAAGATATGAGTGTGCCTATGGAAATGCTTGAAGAGCTTCGCTCCTTTATGAAAATCAGAGTAGTGTTGACGGCAACAGAGTTAGGAATTTTTGACATGTTGGATAAAGAGCCGGATTTGAAGCTTGAGCAGGTTGCTGAAAGGCTTTCTTCTGATACCAGAGCTACCCAAAGGTTATTGGATTGTTTGGTTGCCCTGGGATATCTAAAAAAAATTGATGAGCGCTACTTTCTGATGCCTTCCGGAAAATACCTAACGAGTAACCATCCTGAAACCATACTTCCAATGGTACTTCATTATGTACATCTCTGGGAAAATTGGTCTAACCTGACAGAAAGCATAATAAAGGGTACCAACCCCAAGAGGCGTTCTCCATTTTCCGATCCTAGAAGGCTCGAAGCTTTTATCAAGGCAATGCATGTAATCGGAAGAGATCTGGCTCAAGAGATAGCTTCGTTTTACCATGTTGGAGATAAAAAGAAGCTGCTAGATATTGGTGGCGGTTCTGGCACCTATACAATTGCCTTTTTGAAAAGATACCCTCAGCTGAGAGCAGTGATTTTCGATCTTCCGGAAGTTATTCCGATGGCTAAAAGGCGTATAGCTTATGAGGGGTTGAGTGAAAGAGTTGAGTTTGTTGCCGGCGACTTTTATCAGGACGAGCTCCCGAAGGGTTCCGACCTTGCTTTACTTTCTGCTATAATTCATCAGAACAGTCCTGAAGAGAATATTAGGCTGTATCGTGCCATATATGAAGCGCTTGAAGAAGGTGGAAAGATTTTGATTAGAGACCATGTAATGAACGAGGATCGTACCTATCCTCCTGCAGGCACACTATTTGCCCTGAACATGCTGGTATCAACTCAAGCAGGAGACACTTATACCTTTATGGAAATTAAGGAACACTTGGAGAATGCGGGATTCGCAAATGTCAAGCTCCTTCGATCTGGTCCGAAGATGGATTGCCTGGTAGAAGCCGAAAAGAGGGAATAAACCCATGATTTATTGTAGCTATTCTCTGTGAGCTGTTTTGTCGATGCTTTTTATCAGTTTCCCTGATTAGTGAATATACTAATTAAAATGCTTTTTATTTCCAGATACAAAAAGTTCCAACTCTAGTACTGATTCTAGAAAATCCATTAGCATGTGACGGTAATATTGAATAGGCAGAAATCGACTCGTCCAATTGGTTGGCTACATGTTTCAAAAATGATACATATGTATCGTAAAGCAATCGAGGACAAGGTTTGCGCTGCTGTAAATAAAATAGTGATTTCCACAGGTAAAATTGACTTAAAGTGGTGATATGAAGGGTTCAGTTTTAATTGTTGATGATGAGCGTAACTATTTGATTATATTACAAGAGCTTCTTGAAGATGAAGGGTATGAAGTTTTTACCGCAGACAATGCCCGCGATGGAATTCGCATTGCTCTTGAGATGGAGCCAGATGTTGTTGTTACGGACATGAAAATGC
>JALXAE010000220.1 GCA_026992355.1 Syntrophobacterales bacterium
CGGTAGTCAGGCTTGGTACGACAAAAAAAGTAACAATTCTATATCGAAGAAGTGAAAGAGAACTCCCGGCATCCAGAGAAGAATTCCAGAACGCCCTGGAAGAAGGCATAGAAGTAAAATTCTTAACGGGATGTGTTGAAATTCTCGGTAAAGAAAAGGTTGAAGGAATCAAAGCAATAAAAATGGAACTTGGACCTGCCGATGAAAGCGGAAGGCGCCGCCCGATTCCAGTTGAAGGAGGTTATTTCAACATAGATGCTGACACTGTAATCGTAGCAATTGGTCAGAGAACTGACACATCCCCACTGGAAAAGGAACCTCCAGAACTCAGGCCAGCTTTGTCAAAATGGGGAACTATAATCGTAGATCCGATAACCTTTGAAACCAGTATTCCTGGTCTTTTTGCTGCTGGAGATATAGTGCTGGCTCCCTCCACTGTGGTTCAAGCAGTAGGAACAGCAAAAGAGGCAGCTATTTCAATCAAGAGATACTTAGAAGGTAGCGATCTTAAAGCTGGCAGAAAAAGAAATTTAGCAATTGCGGAAAAACCATATCTAACCCTACCAGATGAGCCAAGACTTAAGCAGAAGAAAATACCATTAAGCGAAAGGCTTAAATCTTTCAATGAGGTTACCCTGGGCTTTAATGAGGAAGAGGCTATACGAGAAGCGTCAAGGTGTCTTGAATGTGGAATTTGCAGTGAATGCTACAGGTGCGTCGATGCATGCGCTGTCGGGGCCGTAGACCATGACATGAATGAAGTAGAAGAAGAACTTAACGTTGCCGGAATTATTGTAGCGACCGGTTTCAAACCCTTTGACCCACGCCTCAGGCCAGAATATGGTTATGGTAGATATCCCAATGTGATTACATCTCTGGAATTTGAAAGGATTTTATCTGCATCCGGTCCCTCTGAAGGACATCTCGTAAGACCGAGCGATGGCAAACAGCCGAAAAAAATTGCATGGATACAGTGTGTGGGATCACGAGACGTTTCTCTCGATAGAGAGTACTGTTCTTCCGTTTGTTGCATGTACGCAACGAAGCAGGCAATTATCACAAAAGAGCACCACAGAGAAACCGAAGCTTTTATTTTCTTCATTGACTTTAGATCTATGGGAAAAGGTTTCGAAAGATATTATGAACGGGCAAAAAACCAATATGGTGTAAACTACATTAGATGTAATATTTCTCGTGTGGTAGAAACGCCAGAGCATGACCTTGAAATAACCTATCTTGATTCGGACGGAACGCTAAGAAACGAACTCTTCGATCTAGTTGTTCTTTCCGTAGGCTTAGAACCCACGGAGGAAATCGCTAAGCTATCTCAAGCCTTAAAATTAAATGTTGACAAGTACGGCTTTATTTCCACTGATCCGCTATCTCCTACGACATCCTTGAAACCCGGCATTATGGTCTGTGGAACTGCTGAAAATCCAAAGGATATTCCTGACTCTGTGGTACAGGCATCATCCGCAGTAGCATCAATACAGCTTATCTGCCCTGAGGTTTCAAACACGCCTGACCTAAAAGAAACCCACGAAAAACCAATTAGGGAATATCAGCCTCCGAGAATAGGAGTTTTCGTCTGTCATTGCGGCATAAACATAGCCGGGGTGGTAGACGTCCATGAAGTCGTAAAATACGCCGCCAAGCTCCCTGTAGTAAAACACGCTGAAAACTTACTATTTGCCTGTGCAACGGATGGGACAAACAAAATAAAAGAAGCTATCAAGAAACACAGGTTAAATAGAGTTGTTGTTGCATCTTGTTCTCCGAGAACTCATGAACCCCTCTTCCAGAACGCCTTAGAACAAGCGGGTTTAAACAGGTATCTTCTGGAAATGGCCAACATTCGTGATCAGTGCTCATGGGTTCACGGAAATACACCAGTTAAGGCCACTCAAAAAGCAAAAGATCTTGTTAGAATGGCAGTAGCTAAGGCCTATTTTCTTGATCCCCTGGAAGAGATAAAAATTCCTATAGTTCAGAGAGTTCTGATTGTCGGCGGTGGCCCATCGGGCATGACAGCAGCCCTGTGTTTGGCAAATCAGGGGTTACCTGTGACACTGGTTGAAAAAGAAAAAGAACTTGGAGGAATCGCCTCTAGATGGCTCAATCAGCACTATTCTGGAGAATCTATAAAAAATAAAGTAGATCACCTAATTAAAGAAGTAACAGATCATCCCAATATTGAATTGCATCTTTCATCTCTGGTTACCAGTTTTGAAGGACACCCGGGACATTTTATTAGCACCATAAAAAATACCCAAAAGGAAAGTACAACGACTGTTCAGTATGGAAGCTTGATTATTGCAACAGGTGCAGTTGAGTACCAGGGCAAGGAATTTTTGCGAGGTAAAAGCGATAAAGTAATCACCCAGCTAGAATTTCACAAAATGTTGTCATCGGATGATTCACGTCGTTTAAAACAGGTTAAAAACATTGTGATGATACAATGTATAGGGTCAAGAAACCTGGAGAACCAGTATTGCAGTAGGATATGTTGCACAAGCGCTATTGCTAATGCCATAGCATTCAAGGCAAAATATCCTTCAGCAAATGTAGCTATTCTTTATAGAGACATAAGAACGTTTGGAAAACGGGAACTTCTGTATCTAAAAGCCAGGAGAATAGGAATTCGTTTTTTCAGGTATGATCCCGATGTTGACTATTATCCGGAAGTGCAGGAAGAAGGCGGCAAGATTATCGTTTCCTTTGTCGACAAGACCCTTGATAAAGAAATTGAGCTGGATGCGGATCTCCTTGTGCTAAGCACAGGTGTTACGGCACCTGAAGAAAATCAAAAGCTGGCCAAATTGTTCAAGTTGAGCCTTGATCAGGACAACTTTTTCATGGAGGCACATATTAAACTTCGCCCTGTTGAAACAGCCACTACGGGAGTTTATCTTGCTGGAACTGCTCAGGGACCCAAATTCTTTGATGAATGCATTGATCAGGCAAGAGCAGCAGCATCTAAGGCAAGTACTTTTTTGAAACAACAGTATTTGAGAACTGGCGGAAGAATTGCCGTTGTAAATCCTTCAAAATGCAGCGTCTGTCTCACATGTGTTAGAGTATGTCCCTATGGGGCACCCTCCATATCTGGCGAATTTAATGCATCGGCAAAGATAGACCCGGCTATTTGTCAGGGTTGTGGAATTTGTGTTTCCGAGTGTCCGGCCAGGGCAATTGAACTTCAATGCTTTACCACCGAACAGCTTAAATCAAAAATATGCGCCATGTTTGAGACAGATTTTCTTAATGAAGAAGCCACAAAATTGGCTTTGGGGGCCTAACGTTACCCACAAGAATTGTCACTTTTCGATTTATGTTTAAAAAACAGGCGGGGTTAAATTCCCGCCCCTTTTAGGTTAAAAAACATAAAAAATCTAAAACTTATATTTTACCACTCTATAAAACTCTTAAGCTCTTTTCTTCTACTGGGGTGTCTGAGTTTTCTCAAGGCTTTAGCTTCAATTTGCCGTATGCGCTCACGCGTTACATGAAAATCCTGACCAACCTCTTCTAGCGTGTGATCAGCCTTTTCACCTATGCCAAAACGCATACGCAGCACCTTTTCCTCTCTGGGAGTAAGAGTGGCAAGGGCACGCCTTGTTCTTTCTGTTAGATTCAAATTCATTACGGCATCGGCGGGATTTACGGCCTTTTTATCTTCTATGAAATCTCCAAGATGGCTATCTTCTTCTTCCCCTATCGGAGTTTCTAGGCTTATGGGCTCTTTAGCTATTTTCAATATTTTTCGGACCTTATCGACTGGCAATTCCATTCTCTCTGCAATTTCTTCAGGCATGGGTTCTCTCCCAAGCTCCTGTACCAGCTGGCGAGATGTCCTAACCAATTTATTAATGGTTTCAATCATATGAACGGGTATCCTTATAGTTCTTGCCTGATCGGCTATAGCCCGGGTAATAGCCTGCCTTATCCACCATGTCGCGTAAGTACTGAACTTGTAGCCTCTCTGATATTCGAATTTATCAACGGCTTTCATAAGGCCAATATTACCTTCTTGTATCAAATCAAGAAATTGTAACCCCCTATTCGTATATTTCTTAGCTATGCTTACGACTAACCTGAGATTAGCCTCTATTAATTCCGTCTTGGCCTGTTTGGCTTTTACCATACCATCTTCAACTCTCCGCAGAAGCTGTCTGAGAGTCTTAGAATCAATTTTGGCTTCTATCTCAAGTTCTGTTATTCTGTCTTTTGCCTCCTTTGCTCGCTTGTACAAATCAATAAATTCATCACGATCCATACGGAAATTCTTTGCTACTTCTCTTAACTTACTCTCGTCGTCCTTGCTTTCCTCATAAAGCTTCTGAATCTCATAAAAAGGCTTTCCACATCTTACAATACACTCTTCCAGGTTTTTTTCTGCACTTTCAATGCTATTTAAATAAAACTGCAGCTTGTCAATTACGTGGTCTATTTGATTCTTACCAAGCT
>JALXAE010000221.1 GCA_026992355.1 Syntrophobacterales bacterium
TAAGAGGCATGAAATATAATCCATGGGTAAGGGTTATACCTCTTAGATGTCTGGGTTCATTAAACATAATTTGGATAGCGGACGCTCTGTCATCTGGTATTGACGGCGTGTTGTTGTTGGGTTGCAAATATGGAGATGATTATCAGTGCCATTTCATTAGAGGCAGTGAGCTTGCCAATATCAGGCTTGGCAAAATTAAAGAAACGCTTGACAGGCTGGTTCTCGAGTCTGAAAGGGTCAGGTTTGAGACTGTTTCTATTAGCGATTATGCAAAACTGCCCCAACTCCTAGATGATTTCGCAGCAAAAATTGATGAAATTGGTCCGAACCCATACAAGGGATTCTAGACTAAACTAATTCTGCCGAAAAGAAGCCGTGCGGCTCTTTTCGGTTTTATAAATAACCTTTAAGGAGGCGAAAATGAGCATCAAGGTTAATCCCGGATTGATGAAAGAGCTTGAAATATTCGGGTTGAAGGATGCTAATAAATGTTTTCATTGCGGTAATTGTACGGCTGTGTGCCCTTTGTCGGAGGGCAAAACACCTTTTCCAAGAAAGTTGGTCAAATATGTGCAATTGGGTCTTGGGGAGAAACTGCTAAAAAGTCCCGAACCGTGGTTGTGTTATTATTGTGGTACATGTTCAGAAAAGTGCCCAAGGGGAGCAGATCCCGGCGAAACAATGATGGTTATGAGGAGATACCTGACGGCTCAGTATGACTGGACAGGTTTTGCCAGGCGTTTTTACACGTCGGAACGCTTTGAAATAATCGCTATTGTTATAGTCGCGATACTTGTTGGTATCGGGCTTCTCATATTTAACACAGGTAATCCTGATTGGGATCATGCGAGATTAAATTCGGTATGGCCAAAAGAAAAGATTGAGTTGGCTGATCTTATTATGGCCGCCGTTTTGTCTTTTCTCCTGCTTAGTAATGCTTACAGATGTGTGAAGTTTATATTGGGTGACTACCTAAGGAAGATACCATTCAGGTATTATAAGGCCGAGCTCAAGGAGCTTTTAGTTAATTTCCTTACCCAGAAGAGATGGTCTCAGTGCGAAGACAAAATGCAGTGGTTTGTGCATCTCATGATTATGACAGGCTACAGCACGGTCTTCCTCCTGGTAGTTGTGATGATAAGGTTGTTTCAGCGTGATGAGATATACCCCTTACTACATCCGATTAGGCTTCTTGGTTATTACTCTACAGCGGCAATTCTCTATGGTTGTACCTACGCTCTAATTGGGCGAATCAGAAAGAGTAAAGCTCCTTATAAAAATTCCCATCCCACAGACTGGATGTTCCTTATTTTACTTGAATTGACCACTCTTACAGGTATTTTCATTCACTTTACAAGACTTCTGGATTGGGCATTCGCGACCTATGCGCTTTATGTAATCCATATGATGGTTGCCGTTCCAATGCTGGTGCTTGAGGTTCCTTTTGCAAAATGGGCTCACCTTGCTTATCGTCCTTTGGTACTTTATGTGCTGAAAGTGAAGGACAGATATCTTGCTGATCAGGAATTAGCTGAAGAGTCCGTGTCCGACTCTGAGACTGCAGAGCAGACCGCATAGAAATCGTATTAAACCCAGGAGAGGATTTGTTCTTTGTTCCTCTCTTGGGTGCTTCATGTTTTTATTTTTGAAGAGTAGGTTTGCCTTTTTGGTTTTGAGATCGGTCAATCTGTATGTTCCATTTATTGCCCTGTGAATTTGGTGTCAGCCTTGATGAATCTTTTGCACTTCAGGATGGTTTTTGAACAAATCCAGTTTTTATTCTGTTTGCTCTGCGAGACCTGAATAGCCCTTTGTTTCTACCTTTGTTTATTCCTTCACATTAATTTTTGTTTCCAAATTTTAAACTTCCCCATTGACACCATTGTAAATTGAGCTAAAATTCACAATGTTTTGTGTGTAAAGTTTAACGAAGTGTATTAGTTGAGCATGTGACTATATCGAAGTGAAACCTTTTAGTAGAAAGGAGAGAACATGGCAGAGATAGGTCATGGTGGAAAGGAAATTGTAGAGAGAATTATGGAGCCTTCCGAGGCTAAAGAGAAAATCAAAGGACTCAAGCAGGTTCCCATCAGATCACAGATTGCAAATGAAGTAATCGGAATTTCTTACGGCTTTTTCAGCCCCCTTGAAGGTTTCATGGGGAAAGCTGATCTTGATTCTGTCTGCAAGAAAATGAGGCTTGCAAATGGGATTGTATGGAGTATTCCAATTCTTTTTGACATGTCTGAAGCTGAGTTGTCCGACTACGGTATAAAAGAAGGCGATTCTATTGTGCTCACTTACCAGGATAATCCCTTTGCTCTTTTTGAAGTTGAAGAGATTTATGAGTACGACAAAAAAGAGATATGTCAGGCTGTCTATGGGACCACGGAGGATAAACATCCGGGTTGTGCCAGAACCTACGCCTATAAGGACAAGTTTCTGGGTGGAAAGATTACATTGGTAAATCGCCCAAAAATTAATCCTCCTTTTGATCCTTATTTCATCCCCCCACTTGAAATGAGAAAGCGTTTTAAAGAGAAAGGCTGGGTGCGCATTGTTGCTCACCAGACCAGGAATGTTCCTCACACAGGTCATGAGTGGTTAATGAAGGGTGCTTGGTTGCAGACCTATGGTGAGCTTTCCATTGAAAAACCCATAGTTGGTGTTTTGGTAAATGCCATCATAGGTGAGAAGAGAAAGGGTGATTATATTGATGAGGCGATTATTCTCTGTCAGGATGAATTAAGAAAGGCGGGATATTTTGGGGATCATAACCATATGACGTCGCTTACATTCTGGGATATGAGATATGCCGGTCCTAAAGAAGCTGTTTTTCACGCCATTTTAAGAACTAACCTGGGGCTGACTCACCACATGTATGGAAGAGATCACGCAGGCGTCGGTACTTACTATGGACCTTATGATGCACACAAGCTTTTGGAGAGCGTGAAAGATGAATTGGGGATCACGCCTGTTTATTCCATGAACTGGTTATACTGTCCTCACTGCGGTGAAGTAACTTCCGAAGGACTGTGTAACCATCGTGATGAATGGCAGAAGTTCAGTGGAACGGTTATCAGAAGTATTGTTATGGATGGCGTGAAACCACCTCGCTTGATTTTCCGGCCTGAAGTCTTTGATTTAGTAATGGAGTGTGCTGAAAAGTATGGTTTTGGTTCTCCATTTGTTACAGATGAATATTTGGAAAAAAGAACTCCTGTATTCAGTGTGGAACCGCTTGAGTAAATTGAACTGAACAGAATTAAATTGAAGGAGGCTAAATAATGGCGGAGGAAAGATATCCTATAAATATTTGGGTAAATGAAGAGAGGTATGAAAAACTAAGAGAAGCTGGGCTTGCGGATCTTTGTGAGGAAATGCTTGCTGGATTGAAGGTTATAAGAGTGTATGCAAATGATGCACAGAAAGATAAAATATTGAAAGCATTTCCTACCGCTAAATTCGACTCAGCTACAACAAAGAGTATCGAGTTGTTGCCCAAGGATGTTAAGGACAAAATGTTTGATTTAATTGTGCAGAAAAAGTCTGTCGAAATTTTGGACGAGTTCCTTAGCAATTATTAAAATCTGTATTAATAATTGACACTAAGCCAATAAAGACCGGGGGTGGGGTTTCCATCTCCGGTTTTTGCTTTCCTTAATTTCCAACGAGATTTTTTTCACAATTGTTCCTTGACAATCCAGACACTTCTGATGTACGAAGTGTTTGGTATGTGGGCTTGTGGTAAATAGTTTCTAAAGATTCATGTCATTGGTAAAAATACTCATAAGATCTTTTAAAGGATGGATAAAATGCTCGCCAGTTATGTTCCCATACTTATCTTTGCCATTATAGCCATTCTTTTCGCGTCAGTTACTCTTTTTATGTCCAATTTGATAGGTCAGAAAAGACCTAGCGAAGATAAGTTAATGCCCTATGAGTGTGGTAACATTCCTGTTGGTACAGCTCGGGAAAGATTTCCCATAAGGTTCTATATTTTTGCCATGTTGTTCATAGTGTTCGATGTTGAAGTAGCTTTTATGTTTCCGTGGGCAGTTTTGTTTAAGAAGCTTGGTATTCTTGGTTTCGTTGAAATGGTTGTGTTTGTTTTGATTTTGCTCTTAGGGCTTCTCTATGTATGGGGTAAAGGAGCTTTGGAATGGGAATAGAAAGCAATCTGGGAATAGTAACAACCTGTCTGGACAAAGTGGTTAATTGGGCAAGGAAGAATTCCCTGTGGCCAATGACTTTTGGCCTTGCCTGTTGCGCGCTGGAGATGATGGTAACAGTGTCTGCTAGACACGACATAGCACGGTTTGGTGCAGAGGTTTATAGGGGTTCCCCGAGACAGGCAGATCTCTTAATTGTTCCTGGTACACTTACCAAGAAGATGCTTCCCATGGTTTTGAGGTTGTATGAACAGATGCCGGAGCCCAAATGGGTGATTGCCTACGGAGCCTGTGCGTGCACTGGGGGCGTGTTTAGGACATATAGTGTAGTTCAGGGGATAGATCAGTATATTCCTGTTGATGTTTACATGGCCGGCTGTCCTCCGAAACCAGAGACCCTTTTAACGGCTATATTGAAACTGAGAGAGAAGATCGATAAAGAGTCTTTAAGGCAGAGGAGATAGTTGTCTTATGGATAAAGTTCAGATCTTTGAATATATTCAATCCAAGTCTCCGGTTGATATATTGGAGGGTGGGGTTGCAAAAGATTGTGTTTTTGTAAGAGTTTCTAGAGATAACCTCCTAAATTTTATGGGCTTTTTAAAGGATAACGAAGACTTAGCTTTCGATTTAATATCTGATGTAACAGCAGTTGACTATTACACTGATAAAACCCCACGATTTGATGTGGTTTACCATGTATTTTCTTTAAAAAACCATGAAAGAATTCGGGTTAAGGTGGCTGTTGACGAGGGTCAGGAGATTGCAAGTGTTACCGGTCTCTGGCGTGGAGCAGAATGGTTGGAGCGGGAAGTTTATGACATGTTTGGGATTCCCTTTTCAGGGCATCCTGATATGAGACGTATATTGATGCCAGAAGATTATAAGTATTATCCTTTGAGGAAGGACTTTCCACTTGAAGGGATTGAGGACTGAGAAGATGACTCTGCCGCTGAAGAAAGAACGTGACGAAATGATACTTAACATGGGGCCTCAACACCCTGCAACTCATGGTGTGTTGCGGCTTCTGTTGGAACTTGAGGGCGAGGTAGTTAAAAAAGTTGTTCCGATCATCGGTTATCTTCACAGGGGTATAGAAAAGCTGGGTGAAGAGCGCACCTACATCCAGAATCTGGTTTTAACAGATAGGTTGGATTACACGGCTGCAATGAGTAACAATCTTTCCTATGCTCTTGCTGTGGAAAGATTGTGTGGGATTGAAGTTCCAGAGAGGGCGCGGGTTATACGGGTTATAATGGCTGAATTAGCTAGAATTGCAGCTCACCTGTTGTGGATAGGAACCTATGCTCTTGATATTGGAGCGATCACACCGTTTTTCTACTGCTTTAGGGAACGTGAGAAAATTATGGATATGTTTGAGATGGTGTCTGGTCAGAGGTTGACGCCATCTTATATCTGTATCGGAGGGGTAAGGAAAGATATAACCCCTACTTTTTTGGAAGCTCTAAGGAATTTTACAGATACCTTTGAGTCATACATTTTGGATTACGAGGGTTTACTCTCTAAAAATCCGATATGGCTTGCTAGAACGAGAGACGTTGCGGTTCTATCAAAGGAGGATGCTATAAACTGGGGCACTACGGGACCGGTTTTGAGGGCTTCTGGTGTGCAGTTCGATTTCAGAAGGGCAACCCCTTATTGTGGATATGAGAACTATGAGTTTGAAATTCCTTATGGAACTCGGGGTGATTGTTACGATCGCTACAGGGTGAGAATGGAGGAATTGCGGCAATCAAACAGGATTTTAAAGCAGGCCTTGAACAATCTTCCCGATGGCCCTGTTCTTGCTGACGTTCCCTACATAGTGATGCCCGACAAATCTCAGGTTTTGACTGACATCGAGGCCCTTATAAAGCATTTCAAAATTGCTTCTGGGGCCTTTCAGATACCTAAAGGGGAAGTGTACAGCTCCATTGAAAATCCCAAAGGGGAGCTGGGTTTCTATATAGTTTCTGATGGTTCGTCCAGACCTTACAGAATGAGAATCAAATCTTCATGCTTTGTGAATTTATCGGCATTGCCTTTTATGGTTGAAGGGCAGATGGTGGCAGATGTGGTGGCCGCTGTTGGAAGCATAGATATAGTTTTAGGTGAAGTTGACAGATAAGTATAAGGGGGCATTACTGAAATGCTTGTTAAGATAAATGGCCAAGAGTATGAAGTAGATCAGGGGACTACCATCCTGCAGATTGCCAGAGAAAAAGGTATTTATATTCCTACTTTGTGTTACCTGGAACGGGTTAGCCCTATTGGATCGTGCGGATTGTGTGTTGTTGAGGTTGAAGGCCAGGATGAGCTTGTGCAGGCCTGCAATACCTATGTTGAAGATGGTATGGTTATAAATACTGATACTCCTTCTGTGAAAGCCGCTAGAAAGGCTGCCTTAGAAAAAATCCTTGAAAAACATCCCCTTGACTGTCCTGTTTGTGACAAGGCTGGTGAATGTAAGCTTCAGGATTTGGTGTATGAATTAGGTTATGAGGAAAGGATTTCTCATAAGGTTGTGGGGATACCGTTGCTTAAGGAACCACCGGTATCGTATTCAACTCCAGGGATAAAATACTATCCCAGTCGATGTGTTCTTTGTCAGAGATGTGTGACGATATGTTCTGAATATGTTGGGCGAGAGGTTTTGGTTGTAAATGAGGAAGGGGATAAGCCCAGAATTGAACCTCTTTATGCTGACAGGTGTATATCATGTGGAGAATGTCTTGCAGTTTGTCCCGTGGGAGCTCTCACTGAGAATGTAAGCCCTCTAAAGGTTAGGCCCTGGCAGAAAAAGGTTTCAAGAACTGTATGTCCATATTGTGGCGTTGGATGCGTTCTTGAGTTGAATGTGGGTGATAACCGTGTAGTTAAGGTTACCGTTGATGAATCCATTCCTCCCAATTATGGAACTCTTTGTGTTAAAGGTCGATTTGGCTTTGAGTTCATAAACAGTGAAAAACGATTAAAACGGCCACTTATTCGCAAAAATGACGAGTTTCAAGAAGTCAGCTGGGATGAGGCTCTCGATTTTGTTGCCGAAAAGCTTACGGCCATTAAAGAAAGTGCAGGTCCCGATGCTATAGCAGGGCTTGCTTCTGCAAAGTGTACTAACGAAGACAATTATGTTTTTCAGAAATTTATGCGGGCAGTGATTGGCACAAACAATGTTGACCATTGCGCTCGTCTCTGACACTCCTCAACTGTGGCAGGTCTTGCCACAACATTAGGTTCCGGTGCAATGACCAATTCCTTGGCTGACATCGAGGAAGCAGAAGTTATTCTGGTTATAGGCAGTAATACCACGGAAAACCATCCGGTTTTTGGTATGAAGCTTAGACGCCTTGCTAGGCGTAAAGGAACTCGCATTATAGTAGCTGACCCCAGAAAGATAGATCTTACAGAGGATGCCTTTCTCTATCTTCCAATTAAGCCCGGAACAGATATAGCCCTGATTAATGGAATGATGAATGTAATATTGAGAGAAGGCCTCCACGATGAGGATTTTATAGCTGAACATACAGAGGGGTTTGATGAGTTTCGCAAGGTAGTTGAAAAGTACACTCCGGAATATGTTGCTGAAATAACAGGTGTTTCCTCCTCTGATATTGAGAAGGCGGCAAGATTATACGGGAGTGCTCAGAGGGCCTCTATTATATATTGTATGGGCATTACTCAACATACAAAAGGAACGAATAATGTAAAGAGTTTAGCTAACTTAGCGCTTCTTTGCGGAAATATTGGTAAACCTGGGACTGGCATTAATCCCCTTAGAGGTCAAAACAATGTGCAGGGTGCCTGTGATATGGGAGGGCTTCCTGCTACTTATCCTGGTTATCAGCAAGTTGCGAATGATGAAATCCGGAAGAAGTTTGAGGATGCCTGGGGAGTCAAGCTGTCCGGCAAGGTGGGTTTAACTGTTGTGGAAATGGGTGACGCTGCTCTTTCTGGAGATGTAAAAGCTTTCTATGTGATGGGGGAAAATCCCATATTGAGTGATCCGAATTTGCATCATCTGGAAGAGGCATTGCAGAAACTGGAGTTTCTTGTTGTCCAGGATATTTTCTTTACTGATACCTGTAAATATGCCCATGCTGTGTTGCCTGCTGCTGCTTACGCGGAAAAAGATGGTACCTTTACAAATACCGAAAGGCGAGTTCAAAGGGTTCGTCGAGCGTTAAATCCTCCTGGGGAAGCAAGAGATGACTGGTGGATACTGTGTGAAGTTGCACGGCGTATGGGGTATGAAATGTCCTACAAAAATTCTGAGGAAATATTTGAAGAACTGCGCAAATTAACTCCCCAGTATGCCGGAATTACTTATAAACGGATAGAAACGGTTGGGATTCAGTGGCCCTGTCCGACAGAAGATCATCCGGGAACACCCATATTGCATGTTGGTAAGATAGCACGAGGGAAAGGGCTTTTTACGCCTATTGAGTACAAACCTCCCGTTGAACAACCTGATGAAGAATACACTTTTATTTTAACAACCGGGAGAAATTACTATCACTATCATACGGGCACAATGACTCGTCAGTGTATGGTTTGCAATTTTTATGTGCCAGAGCCTTATTTGGAAATGAATCCTGATGATGCCCGGGAACTAGGGTTAAATGACGGTGACGCGGTGAAAGTGTGTAGTCGTCGGGGTGAGATTGAGCTGAAGGTTAAGTTAAGCAGTCGTATGAAGAGAGGAGAAGTTTTTTCAACTTTTCACTTTTCGGAGGCGCGAGTTAATTTGCTCACAGGCAGTGAACTTGACCCGATTTCCAAAATCCCGGAATTCAAAGTTACGGCAGTCAAAGTGGTAAAGCCATAAAAGGGGTTGCTTATGAGTTTTGCAGGCCTAGTTTTTATCCTAATTAAAATAGTGGTGGTTTTTGCTCTTCTGATGCTAACGGTAGCCTATTTGACACTTTTGGAACGCAAGGTTCTTGCTCACATGCAGGTCCGAGTTGGACCAATGTTTGCCGGTCCCCATGGGATATTACAGCCCATTGCGGATGGTATTAAGCTCTTTTTTAAGGAAGATATTGTTACTAAGCAAGCAGATAAGTTTTTTTACTTTCTTTCTCCTGCTTTAAGCATAGTTCCGGTGTTACTTATTTTTGCTGTGATACCCTTTGGTGATAAGTCTGATATATTTGGACTATTGAAAGAACCGATAGATTTGAGAATTACAGGTCTTCGTATAGATATTCTTTTCATATTTGCGATGAGTGGCCTGGCTACCTATGGAGTCGTTTTTGGTGGGTGGTCTCAAAATAACAAATATGCCCTTATAGGAGGATTAAGAGAGGCAGCTCAGCTCATAAGCTATGAGGTTGCTTTTACACTGTCTGTTTTTGGCGTTGTTCTCATTGCGGGTTCTTTGCAGCTTGATAAAATTGTGGCCATGCAAAAGGATATGTGGTTCATTGTTTATCAACCGGTTGGTTTTCTAATATTCCTTACTGCTGCTGTTGCTGAGCTCAAGAGAACCCCTTTCGATTTGCCTGAAGCGGAAAGTGAGTTGGTTGCTGGGTTCCATGCGGATTACAGTAGTATGAAGTTTGCGATGTTTTTCATGGCGGAATATGCCAGCATAGTAGCATGTTCCTGTCTTGGAACCATTCTGTTTTTGGGGGGGTGGCTTGGCCCGTCGTTTTTACCTCCTTTTGTGTGGTACATGATTAAGGTTTTTATACTTATATTTGTTATTATTTGGCTTCGTGGTACCTATCCCAGATTAAGGTACGATCAGCTGATGAAATTTGGGTGGAAGTTTCTCATACCGCTGTCCTTTGTGAATATCTTTGTGACAGCCATTGTAATTCTTCTTGTGAGGTAATGAGACATGGTTGGACCGCTTGTTAAAGGTTTAATGATTGTTTTAAAGCATTTTGCGTCAAAGCCAATTACAGTTCATTATCCGAAAGAGAAGGTAGGTTCGCTTGAGCGCTATAGGGGGCTCCAGGCTATCAGACGGAATCCTGACGGGAGCCTTAAATGTGTGGCCTGCGGTCTATGTGAAGTTGTGTGCCCTCCCAAAGCCATAAAAATAGAAATTGGCGAAGCTGAAAATGGTAGGAGATATCCTATAAGCTATACGCTTGATGGATATCGGTGCATATATTGTGGTTTTTGTGAAGATGTGTGTCCTGTAAATGCTATTTATCTTACTAGAGAATATGAAAATGTCAGATATTCCAAAGAAGAACTGTTATTGGATAAAAAGGTGTTGATGGAAAGAGGAGAAATAGTCAAATGATGCCGGTATATTTAGCCTATCTTTTTTCTGGGTTGGCTGTGATTTTGGCTCTCTCAACCATTCTTCAAAAAAACCCAGTCTATAGTGCTGCATCTCTTATTGGCGTAATGATTATGCTTGCATGCGATTATGTTCTTTTGGGCGCTGATTTTATTGCAGCTATTCAAATCATCGTTTACGTGGGCGCCATTATGGTGCTTTTTGTCTTTGTCATCATGCTTTTGAACATTGAACAGGCGAAAAGAGAAAAGCTTTTTATACCCAGGAGAGTTGTGGGTGTTCTTCTGGGGCTGGCAATTTTTCTTAAGCTTTCGATAGTAGGATATACGGCTAAAGTTATGTTGAGTAAAGGCTACCTGAAAATACCGAAAGGAGCAGACTCTACAACAGCTATTGGTAAATATTTATTTTCCAATTATTTGTTGCCTTTTGAAGTTGCATCCATTGTGCTGCTGGTGGGTTTAATAGGAGCGGTAGTTTTGGGGCGGCGTGAAGCCAAGTGATCAAGGATTGAGAAAAGTTATAGGCTCATAGGAGGATTTGATGCTCGACATTTCAATGCAAAATTTCTTCATTCTGACGGGTTTGATGCTTTTCTCGATAGGGATGATTGGATTTCTTATAAGAAGGAATTTAATAATCTGTTTCATGTGTATTGAGCTTATGTTGAATGGAGTGAATCTTGTATTTATTGCTTTTTCCCATTACCTGCAGTCTGTAATTGGTTTTATGTATGTGTTGTTTGTAATGGCAATTGCGGCCGCGGAGGTTTCCATAGGTTTGGCTATTATATTGATGGTTTTCAGGTTGAAAGCTTCGGTTGATATGGATGAGCTAAACACCATGAAGGGTTAGAGGTGGGAATATGTTCGATTATATAATTCTTGTTCCGTTATTTCCTCTTTTTGGAGCCTTTTTGAATGGTATTTTTGGAGTGTTTGCTGATAAATGGGGAAGGAAGTTCGTCCACGCTGTATCAGCTGGTTTAATTGGGGTTGGATTTACTGTTTTGTTGTTTCTTCTTTACAGGAAGGTAAGCTTTTCCCTTGCTCTGATAGCTCTTATTCCGGCCCTGGGAGCATTTCTCAATGTTTTGTTTGGGTATAGATGGAATAAGACCCTTGTTCATACTGTTGGGGTAGCATCAATAGGTCTGTCTTTTATTCTATCGGCTTTTGCTTTTTATCAACTCACAAAGCTTCCGGTGCATGAACGATTCATAGACGTTATTTTTTATAAGTGGTTAGTGTCAGGTAGATTGTCCGTAGATGTTGCTTTTCTTCTGGATCCTCTTAGCATTGTTATGATGCTCGTTGTGACGGGAGTGAGTTTTTTAATTCATGTCTATTCCATAGGCTATATGCATGATGATCCGTCCTATGCCCGATTTTTTTGTTATTTAAATCTCTTTGTATTTTTTATGTTGATATTGGTTATGAGCAATAATTTCCCGATGATGTTTGTTGGTTGGGAAGGTGTTGGGTTATGTTCATATTTGCTTATAGGTTTTTGGTTTGAAGATGATTACAACGCCTACGCGGGTAATAAGGCCTTTATAGTCAACAGAATTGGTGATTATGGCTTTTTACTTGGTATGTTTCTGATTTTTGTCACTTTTCACAGTCTAAATTATGCAGATGTTTTTGAAAATGCTCAGCATGTATTGAAGTATAATGGTTTTCTCGCTACGGCCATAACCTTATTGTTATTTATGGGGGCTACTGGAAAGTCTTCACAGATACCTTTGTATGTGTGGCTGCCTGATGCAATGGCAGGCCCGACCCCGGTTTCCGCTCTAATTCATGCTGCTACAATGGTAACAGCGGGTGTGTATATGGTTGCAAGGTGTAACGCCCTTTTTACCCTTGCGCCGATTTCAATGGCCGTGGTTGCGGTTATAGGTGCAGTTACCGCTATATTTGCTGCTAGCATGGGCTTTGCTCAAAGGGATATTAAGCGAATTTTAGCATATTCTACAATAAGTCAGCTTGGTTACATGTTTTTGGCTGTAGGTGTGGGTGCTTTTGCAGCGGGGATTTTTCATCTTGTTACTCACGCCTTTTTCAAGGCGCTTCTCTTTCTCAGTGCTGGCAGCGTGATACATGCTATGGGCGGTGAGCAAGACGCCATGAAAATGGGAGGCTTGAGGAAGTATATTCCCGCAACCTTTGTAACGGCCTTTATAGCTACGCTTGCAATATCGGGTATGCCTGGTTTTTCTGGGTTTTTCAGCAAGGATGAAATTTTATGGTATGCCTTTTCCAGTCCCCATGGGAGTCCTATTTTATGGCTTATTGGTGCGATAACAGCCGGGATGACTGCCTTTTATATGTTTCGCTGGCTCTTTTTGATTTTCTATGGAGAGGAGCGGATGGATGAGGAAACCAAACATCACATTCACGAATCTCCATACACCATGTTGATCCCATTGTTTGTTTTGGCCGCTCTTTCTGTTGTTGGCGGTTTCATAGGAATTCCGGAGGCTCTTGGAGGTAAAAACTATTTACATCATTTTCTGGAGCCTATAACCGAGTATGCCTACAAGGTTGAGGGTCATCATTATCCCCATTTTCTGGAATATGCTTTGATGTTAATTTCCACAGGGATGGCTTTCGCTGGCTTTCTAGCGGCTTATTGGTGTTATATCAAGGATCCAAGCCTTCCTGTGCGTTTCGTCGAAAAGTATCGCCAGATATACACCCTTGTTTATAATAAGTACTTTGTTGATGAAATATATAATCTTTCATTTGTTAAGGGTGTTCTTGGTACAGCCTTTTCCTCCAAGAAGTTTGACGAAGTAGTGGTGGATGGCGCCGTTAATGGAACTGGCAAATCAATATATCTATTTGGGTCGTTATTAAGCAGGATACAAACAGGGTACATTTATCATAACATTTGGGGAATCGTTATTGGACTTCTGATCCTATTGGTGTAAAGAGGTAGAAAATGGGTGGAATTCAGATTTTAACGATAGTGACCTTTTTTCCACTAGTTGGCGTACCGTTACTGTTTTTAGTTAAGCGGGAAAATGTTGAGTTGCAGAAGAACATTGCTCTTGCAGTAACAGTTTTGGATTTTGTGTTCTCTTTGTATCTGCTTCTCTTTTTTGATCCCGGGAATCCTGGATTTCAATTCGTGGAAAAGAGGAAGTGGATTGAGTCCATAGGAGCTCAATATTTTGTTGGTATTGATGGGATTTCTCTATTTTTGTATTTGTTAACAACATTTACCTGTCCTATCTGTATATTATCTGCCTGGAAGTATATAGATAAGTATGAAAAAGAGTTTCTGATATGCATGCTCGTTCTTGAAGTGGGAATGTTGGGGACCTTCTGTGCGCTGGATTTGTTGCTTTTCTATGTATTCTGGGAAGTTATGTTAATTCCTATGTATTTCATCATAGGAGTTTGGGGCGGTCCAAGGAGGGTTTATGCGAGTATTAAGTTCGTTTTGTATACCCTCTTTGGCAGTGTGTTAATGCTTGCGGCTATCATCTTTTATTATCTTTATATAGGATCTAAAACCGGAGAATACACATTTGATCTGTTGAAGTGGTATCAGGTTTTGCCTCCTTTCAGCATTCAGATTTGGCTTTTTGCCGCTTTTGCGCTGGCTTTCGCCATTAAAGTTCCAATGTTTCCCTTCCACACATGGTTACCTGATGCTCATGTTGAAGCACCTACCCCTGGAAGTGTCATTCTTGCAGGCATATTGCTTAAAATGGGAACATACGGTTTTATACGATTTGCTGTAGGTCTATTTCCTCACGCTACAAATGCCGCATTACCGTTACTCGTGACGCTTTCCATAATAGGTATCGTTTACGGCGCTCTTGTCTCCATTGTGCAGCCTGATGTTAAGAAACTTGTTGCATTTTCTTCGGTAAGTCACTTGGGAGCTGTTATGCTTGGGTTATTTGCACTGAATATTCAGGGCGTTGAGGG
>JALXAE010000222.1 GCA_026992355.1 Syntrophobacterales bacterium
GGTGACGAGGATAGGGTAGTGATGTTTCCAGATAAACTTCGGTCAGAATACACGGAACACATTGAGTCTGTCCGAAAAATATACGAAAGAGATCTAGAAATGGGGATATCTGGGGTTTACCTTCCCTATGCCTTAGAACGGGAGTACCCACAGGCACCAAAAGAATGGGGATGGTTCTGGGTTTTCCCGTCAAAGGAGATTTCGGTGGATCCCCGAAGCAAAACGGTTAGAAGGCATCACCTTCACGCTACAGCCGTCCAAAGAACCTTTAAAAAAGCCCTCAAGCTTGCAGGCATAACAAAACCTGCCACGGTTCATTCTCTCAGGCATAGCTTTGCTACTCACCTTTTAGAAAGCGGGTACGACATAAGAACCATTCAGGAACTAATGGGGCACAAAAGTATAAGAACCACAATGATTTATACTCACATAGTAAAAAGCACGGTTGCCCGCGTAATAAGCCCGCTCGACATGTAATCTTTTAAAGCGTATATTCCGTTGTGTCCCCGCATATTTTCTCAATTGCGTGTTTCAGAGGGGGGCCACTATTCCATTCTACATTTATTCTAGTACCTTTTCTCTGCATTGACCACGCCCTAACTCGCCTATAACCCCAAAAGGGATACAGGATACGTTTTATTCGTGGTGTAAACAACATGACAGGACAAGGAGTTACACCTGGGGTGCTACAAAAACCGGAAAATAATGTGTTGCTAACACCTAGTGTATTCAATCTTTACACTTAATGACTTTTTCTATAAAGTGAGGTATGTTCTTTCCTCTCGTGGTTTATCCCGCTCGAAGGATGATTGTACTTTTCTCGCTAGCTTGAATCTCAGTGTCTGTCTGTTCTTTTAGATTGTGATTATTGAGATCTTTTTAGTTAGGGGTTGAAAGGGTTCATCTTAAAAGGGGAGATGTATGAACATGGATCCCAAGATTTTTGACATCATGGCAAAAAAAGAAGCACTTAAGGGGGTAAGAGTTCTTGATATTACGAGAATTATATTTGGTCCATGGACGGCCAATCTCCTGGCCGTGATGGGTGCGGAGGTTATTCACGTTGAAATACCTGGATCTGGTGATCTTCTGGTAAGGCCTGTGTCACCAGGAGGTGTGTTTCCTAGAGGATTATCTCCAGGTATGATGTGTTGCAATACTAATAAATATTTCATTGCCGTGGACATGCACAAAGAAGAGGGGATAAAAATAATCAAAGAACTTGCTGCTAAATCGGATGTTTTGCTTGAAAATTTCAAACCTGGAACATTTGACAAGTGGGGTATTGGGTATCGAGACTTAAAGTCAATAAATCCTGACCTTATTTACGTAAGTATGCAGGGGTTTGGCAATTGGGGTTCTTATTGGACCAGGCCAAGCTACGATGCCTATGCTCAAGGAGTTACCGGTCTTGCCGAGATAACAGGTTTTCCAGACGGGCTAGCCGTTAAGGCTCAAGCATGGATAGGGGACTTTTTGTCAGGCACTGTGTCAGCTTTTTATGTCCTTGCCGCTCTCAGGGCCAGGAATCGAGGGAGAGGCGGTCAGTTTATAGACGTGGCGCAAACGGAAGTGCTTTTGAGAGTTATGGATTGGACGTGGATTTACCAGTTTATCACTGGTAAAAAGAGAGAACGAACTGGAAACTGGGATCCTGCAGTAGTTCCCTCCCTTATTGCGAAAGCAAAGGACGGTTTTGTGGCCATTGCTGCTTTTCCTGAAGAGGAATTCAAAGGGTTATGTAGCGCTATGGATAACATGGATCTGTTTGAAAAATATCGTGATATCGAGCTTAGACAGGAAGAATCACAGGAAGTATATAAGGCCATTGAGAACTGGGCTAAAGAGCACACTGTAGATGAAATATTAAACCTCGCTAAGGCCAAGGGTTTTGCTGCCGCCCCAGTTAACAATTCTAGGACCATTTACGAAAATCCTCATTTTAATCACAGAAAAAGCGTGTGGAAGTTTGAAGATCCCCTATGGGGAAATCTTGCTTACCCACGACCATGGCATCTTTCCGAAACGCCTGGCAGAATAAAGTGGTCTATGCGACCGGTTGGATTTGACAATGAACATGTGATGACAAGAATATTGGGCTATTCCTGGGAAGAGGTACAGGAACTTTATGACAAAGGAGTTTTGGGTAAATGGGATCCCAAATTTCCTGCTGTCAGTCCTCCGGATGATTGGGATGGGGAAAAAGGTCTTTTTTATTAAGATGGAGGAAAACCATGAGTGATAATGGAATTGCCTGGAACGATTGGGCCAAGGAAGAAACGAATCCTGATAAAGCCAAGGAAAAGCCTCAGGCTCTGGAAGATTTGATGGTTTTGGATTTAAGCTATGGAAGCTTTGCGGGTCTTTTTGCTTCTTCGCTTCTGGTAGAAATGGGGGCCTTTGTGATTAGGATTGAACCACCGGAAGGTGATATAGCGAGACAATTCTCGCCCGACGGATTAAAAATTAAGGACACGGGGCTTGGATATATTGTGGAGGGACGCAACAAGTATCATATAACCTTGGATATTGAATCTTCCAAAGGACGGGAAATCCTGCTTAAGCTAGCATCCAGGGCCGACATACTGATTGAGACCTTTCCACCTTCCTATATGGATGAGCTGGATATGGGGTGGGATGTTTTGAAAAAGATAAATCCAGCTCTTATTTATTGTGCCATAAATAACTGGGGTCAGGATGGACCAGCTGTAGAAGAGGGAATGGGGAAGGATTGCTTAGATTATGACATTATAGCCCAGGCTCTTTCTGGTTTTGCATGGACTGTAGGGCTGCCTGAAGATTACACTGATTTTCCTGAACATACCAGGGTTCCTACAAGAATGGGCAATTGGATGGGATGGTATGTCGGCGGGGCAATGGCTGCTTTTTCGATTATGACAGCTATTTTGTTTAGAGAAGCAACGGGAATTGGTCAATTTCTTGATATAAGCCCGGCTGAATCCCTGATGACCTTGAATAATTATGCCTTGCATTTTTATCACCTCACGGGACAAATCATAAACCGCGTGGCGAATTTTGAACCTGCGGCCTATGCCTATAATTACGTTCAGGCTAAAGATGGTATGGTGTTTCTCGCAGGATATGCTGATCCCAACTGGAAGGCTCTTTGCTCAATCATAGGAAGACCTGACCTTGTTGAGAAATATCCAACGGTTAAAATTCGTACTCAGCCGAAGAATTTTGTTCCCATGACGAGAGAAATAGAAAAATTTACAAAACAGTATACCAGAGAAGAAATACAGAAGATATGGATGGATTATTCCGGGCCTGGCGTTACCGTGGCCGGAGAGATCCTGAAACCTGATGAAACAATGGAGATATCCCATTGGTATGAAAGAAAGGCATTGGTTAAGACAAAAGACAAAGATTATGGCCATGTACTTCTCCAGGGAGTTGTAGCAAAAATGGATAAAACGCCTCCCGCTTTGAAATGGATTTGTAGACCCGTCGGAGCTGATAATGTCCTCGTGTACAAAAAGTTGCTTGGATTTGGAGAAGCCGATTTAGAAAACTTGAAAAAAGAAGGTGTAATCTGAGAATCTAGGTAAAAATATAGTTTTTATGGAGAGTTGGGTAGAAAAAGCTATTCAAATATCAGGAAAGCGTACCGTCGTATAAGGCGTTTAAGAGCTTTGTTTGGTCAGTAATAAAGCTAGTCCTTTTTAATTTTTTTTCTTGGTTATTGACCAGGATTCAATAACCTAAACCAGATAGGTGTAAGGTACGGATTTTGCTTAAAAATTCTGAAGGAATTTTTTCTGATTTTTTTGAGAAGCATCCTGGATGTGAAATTGTGTAGCCTGATCAAAGAAATGTTGTATGGAGGCAAATATGAAAGTTCTGGGAATTTCGGGAAGCCCAAGGAAAGAAGAGCAGTCAGGCGTTTATAAGGTCGTTAGGACTGTTCTTGAAGCTACTGGGTTGGAATATGAATTAATTTCCCTTCGGGGCAAAAAGATCGGCGGCTGCATTGCGTGCCTTAAGTGTGCAGAAGATAATGTGTGTAAGGTAAAAGACGATATGCAGGAACTCAGGGAAAAAATTGTTGAAGCAGACGCCTTTGTCATTGGAGCCCCAAATTATTATTCTGGAGTAAATGCGGCTACTAGAGCGTTTCTGGAACGGTGGTTTCAGTTTCGACATCGGGAAGGTAACACTTTGTGGGGGAAAAGGGCGGTAGCTGTTGGGATTGGTGGTTCATCGGGGGTACCTCCTGCGGAAGAAATAGAGCGTTATATGGCTTATAATTTCATAAAAACAGTTGCCAAGGTGACTGGTCGAGGAGCAGCGTCCTGCTATACCTGCGGTTTTGGACATGAGTGCAAAGTGGGAATTCCCTAT
>JALXAE010000223.1 GCA_026992355.1 Syntrophobacterales bacterium
GGTGGTTCATCGGGGGTACCTCCAGCGGAAGAAATAGAGCGTTATATGGCTTATAATTTCATAAAAACAGTTGCCAAGGTGACTGGTCGAGGAGCAGCGTCCTGCTATACCTGCGGTTTTGGACATGAGTGCAAAGTGGGAATTCCCTATATGCTATACGGTGAAGAGGCCAAAATGAAAGCCTTTCCGGAATATGCACCTGATGTTACAAGGGACAAAGGCCTCATGGAATTTGCAGTTCGTGCCGGAAAGATGTTGGCAGACGATCTTGAGCGGTTCTCGAGGGAAGAAGTTACAAAGGAAATGCAAAAAATGATGATGGAGAAGTTCAAAGAGACAGTCTAAATGAATTTATAAAAAAATTAATTGAAACGATTGTGGCTTTAGAATCGTGATGCAAGATCATGATGGAATATCTTTAAGCCAGCTTGCAAAAAAAGGTAAAAACGAAGACGACTTTCAGAATATTTTTAGAAACGAACTTGTCGTTTTTTAGCTTGCGCGATAAAGGCCAAAATTCTATTTTTTTATGCATTATCTCGTTATTCTAATGGACTGAAGCCAATTTTTTAAGGAACTTTAAAGAGGTATTTATATCATCCAGGGAATTTAGTTCGAGTATAGCGGGCACGTTTTGTTTTAAACACAGAGCAAAAACGTCTTTGTTGATTGATCCCTTGCCCAAAGGTAGATGTTCATCTCGATTGCCTAAATTGTCGTGTAGATGCAGGCCTATGAGGTAATTTCCCACCTTCTTTATATAGTTATTTATGTTGATGTCGAAAGTGTTTGCGTGTCCAATGTCGACTACTATTTTGAGCCATGGGCTAGATACCATATTTACTATTTCTACATGCCTTTCAGGGCAATCTATTATAGGGTAGTTTTCACCATTCCAGCCGTTTTCAAGCCCTAAGGGTATTTTCCTCTCTTCAGCTTTCTTGCAAAGATTTTTGAGTCCATCCGTTAGGATTTTTCTTGCCTGGTTAATGAGTTCCGCTGGATAATTTCTGTTTAGATTTCCTGGATGAATAACCATATAAATCGCACCAATGTAATTGGCCAACTCAAGACAGTAACTGTATTGCTCAAAAGCAGCCCTGGAAATTTCCTTTTTTATGCTTGCTGGATTTATCTCAATATAGGGAGCATGTAAAATCGGTGTTATGTTACTTTTTTGAATTGCTGATTTAACCTCAGCCCAAACCTGGCGGTTACCGGGTAGGCCCCAGAATATTTCTGCAACTATTTCAACATAGCTCAGTCCTAATTCCTTGGCTTTGTTAACTTGCTCTGCTAACGATAACCCCTTTATTCTTGCTGAAAAGCCGATCTTTTCCATTTTCGATTGCTCGCTTTACCGTGTAAAAGCGTAAAATGGCCACCACATTTGGCACTATTGCTAGATAATATAAAGTCAGATCAATTCTGTTGATGATAGCTCCAAGGAATATCGAAAACAATCGGACATCTCTGGAGTAGGGCAAAAACCTCAAAATACCATCTTCTTCCGGAAGATAGTTACGCTTTGTCTCTGCGAGAAATTTAGCTCTGTGGATGGATGATAAAGGTAAACCAATTAATGCGGCGCCACCAAGTAAAAAGGCATCCAACGAACCGGTTAACTTAAAAAGCGCAAAGGACATGCCGCATACTATCGAGCCATCCACGTACCTATCCAGCATGTAGTCCACATAAGCTCCATAGGGTGAAAGTTGAAACTTCAACCTTGCTATTTCGCCATCTACACCGTCGATTATTGATGAAACTTGCACAAGTAGTCCGGCAAGGAGCATCGAAGTCCAAACAAGCATCATGGAAGTTTCAGCAAAAGTGCCTGCGGTGAGAAAGAGTGAAGCTCCAACCATACCTATCAGGGCTCCTACAAGGGATATTTGATTTGGTGTATAAGGCTTTGAAGCGATTTTCCTGGTTATTGCAATGGAAAAATGGCGGTTAATGTATTTACTTACAGGCCCATCTATCTTTTTGGAATTTTTAATTATATCAAGAAGTTTGTCTTCTGCTATTTTATAATCTTCAGGGGTGTCTATATCGAACCAGAATAAACCACTTACATCAGCTATTTTCACTTTTTTGTTTGGGACGATGGAGCGAATAGCATCAGATAAATTGCCATGTCCATTTTGTACTGACTCTATTAATACATCAAAAAATGCCGGTCTACAGAGGAAAATTCCGGTGTCCACGCCATGACCATTCTTTATTCCCTTTCCGATGTTTATAACTGTATCCCCTGCTAAAGACACGAGAGTTGCTTCTTCTAAGTCAAAGACTTCGTTCATATTTTTATCCACAGCAATCCTGCAGATACATGAGCCATCATCAGCTTCAATTAAACGATGTAATATCTGTGGATCAAAGAGATGGTCACACATGGCAAGAAAAAATGGTTCCTTTATCCGTGTTGCCGGAGCACTGGCTGATGCCCCATTACCCAGTTGCCAGTTATAACTTTCTACAATTTCAATATAAACCTCGTGTTTCTTTGCTAAGTCTTTAATGTGTTCTTTTACTTTTTCCTTATCATATCCTACGACCACAAAAAATCGCCTTACCCCAGCCGATTTGAAGGTTAAGATTGATCTTTCAAGAAGTGATAAACCTAAAAGTTTCAGCAGAGGTTTTGGCACATTTGATCCGTCAGCTCTGATTCTCGATCCTTCTCCTGCAGCTAGGATAACTGCTGGTATTTTGCTTATATCCAACGCACAAGAGTTGCTCATTTTTCCTATCCCTCCAGAAGAGCTTAAAAATCTATTCCAATAAATTAAAAACTTTAATGTGATTCCCTAACGTTTTTTCAATCTTTTGATTTTCATTCTGGGCAACTGCCCGTGTCATACCACATGATAGCCAACAACGCACGTCTAAACTCATACTTCCCTTCCGTTACCGATTATCAGTCTTCTGTAGCAGGGCTATATTTGTTAATAGAGAATGAAAATCAGCGATTTGTCGAAAAAACAAAAACAATTATAGGAAACCCATTTCAACCCACAATCTTAGAATTTTTTTCCCTATAAAGTCAATAGCGTCATTTTGCAGATGACATCTATCTGGACGAGCTAGCTGATAAGTTACTCTAAGTTGATTGTTGTAGTAGCCATAATTCCCAGTATTTTTGTTTAAGACGAATTAGTTCTTCATGAGTTCCCTGTTCAATTATTTTCCCCATATCCATGACCACTATTCGCTGAAAGTCTGTTATTGTACTGAGCTGGTGAGTAACAAGAATGGTGGTCCTGTTCTGAATTAGTCGCTTCAAGGCTTTTATAACCGCTTGCTCTGAAGCAGCATCCAGGCCGGCAGTTGGTTCATCCATCAGCACGATTGGTGTGTTACGCAATACTGCTCGGGCAATTGCTAAACGCCTTTTTTGACCACCCGACAAGCCAACGCCACCTTCACCTAACAGTGTATCATAGCCCCTGGGAAGCGACATTATGAATTTGTGTGCCTCGGCAGCTTTAGCGGCTGCTACTATATCTTCTTCAGTTGCTTCTGGCCTCGCGATGGCAATATTTTCTCGGATAGTCATCCTAAAGAGGTGCGAATCCTGTAAAACCACAGACATTTGTTTTCTAAGAAAAACAGGATCAAAGGTTTTAATATCGTGCCCATCAATCATTATCTGTCCTCTGTCTGGGTCGTAAAAACGAAGTAACAAATGAAGAATCGTGGATTTTCCACTACCAGATCCGCCCACTATAGCTATTTGCTCTCCTGGTTTTATTTCCAATGAAAAGTCCTTGATAACGTATTTCCCTGGAGTATATCCGAAACTGACGTTGGAATATTTTATGTGCCCCTGAAATTGCTTTACTCTTTTCTGAGTTTTTATATTTGTTTTTTTTAAGTTGATTGGGCCTACACCGATATGCATTATTTCTTGAATTCTGTCGAGTGCGGCCATGGATTTTGCCCACCTCAAGGAAAATTTACTGATTTCTCTGATTGGTTTAAAGAGACTTGCAAGATATGAAAGGAAAATAACGAGTTGTCCAACCGTTAGACATCCATGCATTATGCGCATGATTCCAACAAAAGTTATAAAAAGGGTGGTGATACCAAAGACACCATCCACTGACGCAACTAATAACCCCTGAAAACGCCCAACTTTCACGGCGTATTCCGAGCTTTCGACTCCAGCAAGCTTCAAATCCTCCAACAAAATGTCTTCAAGACCAAAGGCCGATACCGCTTTATGTTCAGTTACAGCTTCTTGCACCAGAGAAGCCAGTTGTCCTTCTACCTTTCTTTGCTCTTTTATTGCCAGGCGCATCTGTTTTGCGAAGATTACATTGGTTGTGTATATTATTGGAATTACAAGCAGAAATACTGAAGCATAGACCCAGTCGACAATGTAAGACATTATTATTATACCCAAAATTGTCGGACAGCTTCTAACTGCAACGGTAAGTAAAGACTCCAGCATTACATTTATATCGGTGGCGTCCTTTGATACACGGCTAGTGATGTCTCCCGCTCTAATTTTTTCGTAGAAGCTCTGGGGTAGAGAAATAATATGGTCAAAGAGTTGTAAACGAATACTTAGGACAACTTTCTGGCCTAATGAAGTCAGAAATAAATTGTGCAAATATAAAAGCAGAGATCCGGCGCCGTAGATTAAGATTAATAGGCCAATGTTCGAAAATATGAATTTATATTTTCCACCTGAGATGAATGCATTGGAGGTATGGATGATAAAATCAATAAGACCTATTTTGTTGGTAAGATTTTTGGTGTATTCCGGTGAGTTAATAACATAATCAATTAAGGATCTAAGAGGCCAGGGCTGTACTATCGTGACTAATGCCTGACCCAACATAACGAGACTAATTACAAGGAGGTCTTTTTTGTAATTTTTAAGAGTTCGTACGAGGATGTTGTCAGCATTATGTATGTTCATTTTCCCCTATTTATCGGAAAGTTTAGCTGCTCTTGTTAAATCTATTGCAAAGAAGGGAGAAAGTAAAATCTGAAAAGCGCGTGATATTTGTGAGGTTGATGAGACTTAAAAGAAGTTCCGTGAAGAGAAGTGCAAGATTTGTTAAAGGGCATGAGTGTTCATACTCATACCCTTTTGATGTGCGGTTTTTTAATTAATATAGTGAACCAAACTGCTTATCGACTTTAAAAAATTGTTTCTTTGCTGCTCCACAAATGGGACATTTGTCGGGAGCATTATCCCCTACTGTGTAACCACAAATTTTGCAAACATAGTATTCTTTTTCGGGGAAATTTTCTATATTTTCAAGCGCCTCTTTGTACAATTGAGCATGCACCTTTTCAACTTCGTTTGCATACTTAAAACTGATTTCTGCCTGTTTTGAACCTTCTTCTTGAGCGTCCTTTATCATCTGAGGATACATCGATGTAAATTCATGAGTCTCACCGGCTATTGCATCCTCTAAATTTTCTTTAGTGGATCTTATACCCTTCAAAACCTTAAGATGTTTCAATGAATGAACCATTTCTGCTGCAGCAGCTGCACGAAACAAACTCGCAATACCAGGATACCCTTCCTCAAGAGCTTTTTCTGCAAAGGCAAGATATTTGCGCACAGCCTGGGATTCCCCGGCAAAGGCGTCCTTAAGATTTTTTTCTGTCTTCATTTTCTCCCTCCGGTAATTAACGTTCATAAAATGCTACTTTTTCAATGCAATGGACCACATTCAGAACATAAGCAGTTGTTGGTGAGGGTCAATAGTATAAGGGTGTAATTGGGGAGCAGAAGAAGCAAATGTAGATAGAACCGAACAAAAGCCTTTAAATTGCTAGGTTTTTACAGTTTCGAGGGGATTTATTGACTCCTGTTTTGGAGAAGCATTTCCGCATGCTTTCGAATATCTGGTGCATCTTCAATTCCTGTTAGCATACGACTCAGTTCGGCTATACGATCCTCTACAGTTAACTTCTTTACTTCTATCTTTGTATGTTTTTCATGGACATATTTTTCTACATGAAAATGATGTAGTCCCATTGCAGCTATTTGAGCTTGGTGAGTTACACATATAATCTGATACTGGTTGCTTAATTCTTTAAGCATCATTCCTACTCGTTTTGCTGTACCGGCTCCAAGACCTGTATCAATTTCATCAAAGATTAAGATTCCTCCAGGCATGGATTTGCCTATGAGACTTTTGAGAACCAAAAAAATTCTTGATAATTCACCACCAGACGCCACTTCATTCAATGGCTTTAATGGTTCTCCTGGATTGGCGCTGAATAAAAACAAGGCTCTTTCCATTCCACTGGCTGATGGTTCATCCTGTGTGATAAATTCGACCCGGAACCTGGCACGAGGGATATCTAGTTCTGCGAGCTTTTGACTAACCTGTTCAGCAAGAGATTTACCACTGTGTTGACGCTTCTTAGACAACTGCTGGGCAAGAGAATAATATTCTGACCACAAGTTCTGGATCTTTTTTGAAAGAGCCTTTTTTTCGGTCTCAAGATTGAAGATATCTTCAAGTTCTCTTTCGATATGCTCTTTAGCCAGATGTAACTCATCGATGGAACAATTTATAAGTTGTGCAAGCTTTTTAAGTTGATTCAATCGATCTTCTAAACCTGTTAGGAGATGGGGATCAAAGACGACTTTTTGGTAATATTTTCGTAGTTCCATGCTGGCTTCACTTATTAATGTGTTAGCCTGATAAACAAGTTCGGCAATGTTTTCTACTTCAGGGTCAACTTTTTTTATTTCCATCAGGTTTTTTTCTACCGATGCTATCATGTCATGCACGCATGGGGTGTTTTCATATAATGTGGAATAAGCTTCGAGAGCCTTTTCGTGCAAAAAGGCAGCGTGTCTTAAACGATGCAGTTCCTGTTTTAGCTTAGAGCCTTCCCCGGGTTTAGGATCGATATCTGCAAGCTTTTTATGTAATTCATTTAAATCTTGAGCCCTTCTTTGAAGCCGGTTTATTTTTGAACTCAAAAGGTTATAATTTTCATTAAGCGTTGTTATTTCTTTGTAGATGCGTTGTACCCTCTCAAGTTCCCTGTGGCAGTTTCCAAATGTATCCAGAAGTTTTAAGTGGTTGTCCGGGTTCAATAGCATTTGTTGTTCATGTTGTCCGGCAAAAGAGAGAAGGCTTCTTGAAATTTCCTGAAGCTGGCGAATAGTTACTGGATGATTATTAACCCAGGCACGAGATTTTCTATTTTCGCGGGATATTGTCCTTCGTACTATTAAAATCTCGTCATCTATATCAATTCCCCAGCCAAAAAGATTTTCTTGCAAGCTGCTTATGCTTGATATATCAAATGATGCTTCAACCAGAGCATATTCGGCGGAGGATTTTATGACAGTTGGAGAAGTTCTAGAACCGGTAATAAATTCCATAGCTTTTGTTATGATGGATTTTCCCGCTCCAGTTTCCCCGGTAATAACATTTAGACCTGGCCCAAATTCCAATATAGCGTCGTCAATCAAAGCGTAATTTTTAATGTGTAATTCAATTAACACAACGTCTCCTTTTGAGATGTACTAATAAAATGAACCTTGAGGTTTTAAAATGAAAACAAAGCACCAAGAAATATTTGGTTGTGATATTCCAGAAACCCCATCATACCTGTTGAAACCCCTTCTTAGTCGAATGATCAAGATGGGTGTTATGCCTGTAGACCAACAAAAAACCCTAGAAACCATTGCCAAAAAAGGCATCATTGTTTTCGCTTTGAAATATAGATCGAAGCTCGATCTTCTTTACATAAAAACCCGATTTTTTCAAATGGGACTCCCCCACCCCTATTTTGTTTTTGATATGCGGACTTACAGTTTTCAACCTCTGTTGAAGGCCTGGAAACTAAGATTCAACCATTTCATACATTACCTGAAAAGGAGTGCTCTGCCAAATCCATATGAAGAGGGTTTTTTTAGAGAGCAAATTCTTGCCGGAAAGACAGGAGCAATGTTCCTGTTAGGTGAAGAAGGTTATTACCAGAGGGCTATCTTATTTGGTGAGGATCCTCTTCAACATCTATTGGAAATCCAGAAGGATTGTGAAAAACCCATTTTTGTTGTGCCCTGTGCTCTAGTTTATAGCAGGCATCCAGTAAGGGGGAGATGGTTCTCTCGGGAAAATGTCGGCAGGATCAGGAAAGCCATATCATTTATAAGAGGATTTAGACATGCTGTAATAGAAATAGGTGAACCGATAAATTTACAGGAAATACTACCTGAGCTTTCTGAGGTATCGTCGGAACGACGGACTCAAATATTTAAATTGAGACAGGAATTGATTAACTCTATCGACAGGATTCATCGTGCCGTTGTAGGGCCTGCTTTGAAATCAAAATTAGAGCTCAAAGAAACGATACTTAACAATCCAAAACTCCAAACTTACATGCGAAGGAGAGCCAAATCAACTGGTCAGGAATTATGGAAGATTCGGAAGGAAGCTGATTCTTACCTCGAAGAAATAGCCGCAGATTACAGTTATACGCTTGTGAAGTTCATGGAACGTATATTGGGCTGGGTTTGGGACAACATGTTTGACGGAGTAGAAGTAGATGAAGAAGGTTTGCGGAGGCTAAAGAAAGAAGCCCAAAGAAACACCTTAGTTTACATACCTTCTCATAAAAGCCATATCGATTATTTGATTCTGTCATATATTCTTTTCCAGCATAATCTTTCTCCTCCATTTATAGCTGCGGGCAAAAATCTGTCCTTTTGGCCCCTTGGACCGATTTTCAGGCGTGGGGGTGCTTTTTTCATACGCCGTACCTTTAAGGGTCAGAGATTCTATGCTGAAGTGTTTTCTTTATACGTGAAGACAATGATTCATTATGGGCATAATATTGAGTTTTTCATTGAAGGGGGGCGTAGTCGGACTGGAAAACTAATTTTGCCAAAACTTGGCCTTCTTTCTATTTTGATTCAGGGGGTAGAAGAAGGGTATTGCGATGATTTAATGTTCGTTCCAACCGCTATTTGTTACGATCGCATTCCTGAAGAGGAAGCTCATGTAAGGGAGCTTACTGGAGGCACAAAAAAAGCCGAAAGTTTAAAACAGCTTTTTGGATTGCGCCGCTTTCTGAGGCGTAGATACGGGAGAGTTTATGTGCGCTTTGCGAAACCAATATCCCTTGCTCAATATCTTGAGCGCAACAAATTAGATTTGAAAAGTATGCGCCCCCGAGAACGCCACGCCATGTATAGAGACTTTGCATTTCGTATAATAAACAGCATAAATCAGGTGTCTGTGGTAACACCACATTCTTTACTGGCGTCATCTCTTTTAACAACGTCTCGCTCCGGCATTTCAAGTTCTAGCCTGAAATTTGCAGCGGGTCTTTTCTATAAGTACCTCCAGTATATAAGTGCTAAATTTGCTAGAACCTTCAGCAATTACGACGTGGTAGTTGAAGATACCCTTGTGGATCTTGAAAGTACTAAAATCATTGAAAGAGTTAAAGAACCCGATGAGGAAGAAGAGCTTATTGTCCTGGAAGAGAAAAAACGACATATTCTCGAGTATTATAAAAATAATATAATTCATTTCTTTTTACCAGTAAGTTTTGTTTCAATTTCCGTACTTGCTCAAAGAACGTTCGAACCCAAGTTCGATCGAATGCTTCGTGACTACCGATTTTTGAAAGATCTCTTTAAATATGAATTTGCATATGATTCTGATATTTCTGATGAGAAACAGATAGAGAGTGTCTGTCAGTTCTTTACGGATGGCGAGTTATTTACTCAAGCAGAGTTATTTTCAGGGTATATTTTGTCTCATAAAGGCCTTAGAGCCTGTGAATTGTTTGCATCCCTGTTGACCAATTATTTGGAAGGTTATCGGGTGTGTTTAAGGTCGCTTAGGCTTCTGGAAAAAAAGGAACAATATTTGGATAAAGATTTCCTGAAAAAGATGCTTGGAGAAGGCCGTAAGGCTCTCAAGCTTGGTTTTATAGAACGGCCTGAGTCAGTTTCTAAAGTCATGTATCAGAATGCTTTGAGATATATGGAAGAAAAGGGTTTAATAGCCAAGAAGGTTGAACATGTTACAAATAGTGATGAGAAACGGAAACTACCCAGGGAATATTTTGTTAAAGGCCATGCTTTTGACAAGGCACAGGATTTAATCAGGGAGATCAACAAACTTCTTAATAGACATTCGTAATTCTTAGAGCGTTGTTAAGTTTTCTGGGAATGTATTGAGCGGTAGTGCACCTCCTTCTTGTATCACGTAAGTATTTTCTATACCGGCAACACCTTCTCCGGGAATGATGAATTTAGGTTCAAAGGCAATAGTCATTCCTTTCTGTAAAATCGTGTTTTGCTTCGGGGCAATAAAAGGAAATTCATCCACTTCTATACCGATTCCATGTCCTAAAAAGCTTACTTTATTGTTTCCCGTTCCCATAAAGAACTCAAATAATCTGGATTTTTTAGCTTCGTTCAAGATGAGATCGTAAATTTCCCCAGCAGTTGCTCCCGGTTTAGCAGATTGTACGAAAAGATTATGAAGACTTAGAGAGGTTTCCAGAGCTTCCATGAGCTGCTCAGGAGGAGTACCTATGCAGAAGTTTCTGGTTTGATCGCTCAAATAGCCATTGTAACATAACATGGTATCGATACTGATGAATTCACCTTCCGAAATAATTCGAGAACTTGATCCCTGAGCAAAAGCTGGACTTACTCCTACTCCTCCTGTAGGGGTGTCTCCATAGGAAGGCTCTGCCCCTTCGGGACCCGATAAAACATGCCCGAAGACTATTTCAAGATGAGGATTTCTAACTCTAACAATACCAAGATTGCCTTTTAACTTTGCTTGATATTCCAGATATGCGCATAAATTCCATTCTGTTAGGCCAGGTTTGATGTACTTTTTAGCTTCTGAGAATACATAATCACCAATTTCTGCAGCTTTTTTCATAATCGATATTTCAGATTCGGATTTTACAGAACGTTGCAACCTGATGGGTGCAGATATATTCTTGAAAGTCATGTTATTACATATTCTGGTTTCCAGAAACTTAAATTCCGACAATGTGATAACGTCCATAGCAATTCCGACAGTCTTTGGAGTGGTTTTCCCCGCATTTAGAATTAATTCTTTAAGCTCACTGGATTTTTTGAACACAACCACATTGGAAATTGGAGATAGCGATTTAATCCTCTCAACACCACGTTTAACAGCAAATATCGGATCACCAGACGCCGGAATTATGAAATACCCGTTACCGATTGTTCCTGAAAAATAGAACATATCGGCGTTGTGATGTATGATAGCAATATCTATTGCGTTGTCTTGAAGGAATTTTTGAAACTTTTCAATGCGACCATAAATTTCCTCTTTTGCAAAAAGCAATTTCACTCTCCTTTTGCTCCGTGGATAATGTTAGTTAACCTTTCAACACTCATATCTTTAAAGGATGGAATTACATAATCGGCATCTTTTAATGCGTCTTCGGGAAAAGAGTTTGTTACACCAATAGTAAATAAGCCAGCAGATTTAGCAGCTTGTATTCCAGCTGGTGTGTCTTCAAAGACTACACAGTGTTTTTTACGAATTTCCTTTTTTAGGATTGAAGCCATTTTTTCAAAGGCTGTTAGGTAACTCTCGGGGTGAGGTTTACTTTTCAAAACATCGTTTGCGGTAATGAAAAATCTAAACATATTTTTGATACCCAACCTTAACAGAAAAAGCTCTACTTCGTCTCTCAGGGATCCTGAGACGACAGCCAAAGGAATTTCTTCCTTGTGAAGCTCCTTTATGAACTCAATTACCCCATCAAATGTTTGCAAATCCCTTGCAATACACTCTTTCAGGGCAACATTCTTTGCCTGTATTAGTTCTTCTAGGTTTGCTAACAGCTTTTTTTCTTTTTGAAAGTCTCTTGCTATTTCAATAAAACCGTCTCTATCATCAAAGCCAATGTATCTTTTTTGGTACAAATTGTAGTCAAATTGTATTTCAAAAGGTTCTAGAACCCTTTGAAAGGCTTTATAGTGTAATCTTTCGCTATCTACCAGTACACCATCGCAATCAAAGAAAACCGCATCAATTGTTGCCATTTGTTAATCCTATGTACAGTGAACACAGGGCATTTGGTAAAATCCCTGCGATTTTATCTGTTTTTATGCAATGCTACTACAATGACTTTCAACTTTGTTAAGCAAACTCACCCTCTACCTCAACAATTAGTGAGATTCAACGTTTTTATGAGATAATTTGTCTACGCTTAATGTTGCGCCAAAGAACAGGGAAGGTATTCCCTGGTGTAGTCCGTACAATGCCTACACGTTGTATTCTCCACACTGTAGACTGGTACAGGGTCAAGGGTTTTTGCCTTGCACCTTGAGTCTATAGAAAAAAAGGAAAACAGCGAGCAGAAATTAAACAGAATTACTTTTCCTGTTACGTATCTTGCTCCTGTTTCATAGGATTTGGGATAATAGTGATTCCGGCTTTAGCCTTTTCCCAATATGGGAATTCTCCCTTCTGGTATTTTTTTCCATTTTAATTGAATTGGAAAGGGTTTTGTTTTCCAGACGTTGCGGCAATATTCATCAACAGACCTATCAGAAGAGAAGTAACCTATTCTTGCCACGTTTAAAATGGACTTTCTAGCCCAGTTGTTTCTATCTACGAAAGCTCTTCCCACCTGTTCTTGACAATCAACATACGAGCGGTAATCTGCCAATAACATATATTCATCCCTTGTTAAAAGCGAATCAATCAACGGTTTGAAAAGATTTTTGTCTCCATTGGAAAAGTAACCAGAGTTAATCATGTCAATCGCCTCGCGGAGTTCGCCATCTCGGTTGTAGTATTGCTTTGGGTTATACCCCAACCTCTTCAGTTTCATTACTTCTTCAACAGTTAAACCAAACAAGAAGAAATTATCCTCTCCCACTTTTTCTCTAATTTCTATATTTGCACCATCCAGAGTTCCTATAGTTAAGGCTCCATTCATAGCAAATTTCATATTTCCTGTGCCGGAAGCTTCTTTACCAGCCAGGGAGATTTGTTCCGACAGATCAGCTACAGGATAGATTTTGTGCCCAACCTTCACGTTATAGTTAGGAATAAAAATAACTTTTAATCTGTCCACAGTGGCGGGATCGCTATTAATCACTTCTGCTACAGAATTTATTAACTTTATTATGAGTTTTGCCATAAAATATCCTGGGGCTGCTTTTCCTCCGAAAATAAAGGTTCTTGGGGGTATGTCTGAATCAGGATTATTTTTGAGCCTATTGTAGAGCGTTATTATGTGCAGCACGTTAAGATGCTGACGTTTGTACTCGTGAATTCGTTTAACCTGCACATCGAACATCGAACGCGGATCTACTAAAATGTCTCTCTTTGCTGCTAATTTTGCTATGTTCATTTTGTTATTTTCTTGAACACTTATCCATTTTTCCTGAAATGATGGATCTTCCGCCAGTTCTTCGAGTTTTTTTAGTTCGGTAAGATTGGTTACCCATTTTTCACTGATAGCTTCGGTTATCAGATCTGCCAGCGAAGGATTACTAACTATCATCCAGCGCCTAGGTGTTACCCCGTTTGTTATGTTTATGATTTTTGATGGCCACAAAGTATGGAAATGATGGAGAGTATGATTTTTCAGGAGTTGCGTATGAATCTTGGCCACACCGTTTATGGTATGACTTCCCACACACGCCAGGTTTGCCATCCGGATTTGCTTAATAGGTTTTTCTTCGACAATAGATAGTTTTTCTGTCAGTTCAATGTTTTCTTGGTCTAATTTAGAGTGGGTATCCTTCAAGAACCGATGATTTATTTCGTATATGATTTCGAGGTGTCTGGGAAGTAAGGATTTCATAAGCTCAACTGGCCATTTCTCCATAGCTTCTGGCAGAAGAGTGTGGTTTGTGTAAGCCATCGTTTTAACAGTAATATTCCATGCCTGGTCCCATGACATGTTATGAACATCTACGAGAAGCCTCATGAGCTCTGGAATTGCTATGGCGGGGTGGGTATCATTTAGCTGAATAGCGAAGTTTTCATGGAAATTTTCCAGGGTTTCGAATTTATTTCTATGGATTCTTATCATATCTTGTAGAGATGCAGAGACGAAGAAAAATTGTTGTTCCAGCCGGAGCTGCTTTCCTATGAATTGTTCATCATTTGGATACAAAACCTTTGTGATGTTCTCCGCTTTTATTTTTTCTTCCACAGCTCCAAAATAGTCTCCAGCGTTAAACTCCTCAAAATCAAAAGATTCCACGGGGTACGCGCTCCAC
>JALXAE010000224.1 GCA_026992355.1 Syntrophobacterales bacterium
AAATTGGAGTGGGCTGAATTTGTTAAATTAGGAGAGGCTTTCAACACAGTTCTGAATTCTTTTTGGGAAATTCACAATCAGCTTCAATCCGCCATTAAGGCGCAATTGGACTCACTTGGGAAAAGATTTAAAACATTGGTGGAGTCTAGCCCTATTGGAATTCTGCTATTGAACGGGCAGCATCGTGTAATATATGCTAATCCAGAGTTTTTGAAAATGATTGAAGCTGAGGCCAATGACATTTTAGGTGTTAGTTTTTATGAACTACCTTGGTCTGAAATTGATAATACAATTGCTCTTTCTTCAGAGACACCTCAGGAAACAAGGCTTAAGAAGTTTAACGGCAATGGTGAAGTCTGGGTGGAAGTTCGTAGCTCTGTAATGGAGGAACCTGACGAGGAACTTATTGTTCTGTTGGTTTTAGATATTACACCGAAGAAGATTGCACAAGACAATCGTAATTTACTGATGCACGCAATTAATCAGATAGACCATGCCATTGTAATTACCGGTTTGGATTGGAAGATACTGTACGCAAACAGGGCGTTTTTAGAAATTTTTGGAATGAACCCTAACGAAATTGTCGGTACATATTTAGGTAAGGTTAGAAAATTTATCGTCTCGGAACTGCCACCGATTGGTGTTATAGAAGATACCATGAGAAAACATGGTGTGTGGAGCCAAAGCGTTATAATTAAGACAGAGAAAGGAGTTCGTTTTTTAGATGCTACAATATCCGCCATTAAATACAGCGACACAAAAATTGATTATTATGTGACTGTCCTTAAGGACATAACGGAATACCTTGAAGCTGAGCGCAGGTTGAGAGAAAGGCAGAAAATGGAGGCGCTTGGGGTTCTTGCTGCCGGTATAGCTCATGATTTCAACAATATTCTAACAGTAATTTCTGCATCAGTTGAGTTGCTTGACACGAATACAAGGCCTTGTAACCATCGTCACCAAATAGAAGGTTACTTGTCTAATGTGCGAAATGCCATTGACAGGGCAAAGGGCGTCATTTCACAGGTATTTGCCTTTGCTAGAACTCGAGAGTCTGAAGGAGAATTGCAACCCATAAATTTACTGCCGTTGATTAAGGAGACATATCGGCTTATTCAGTTGGCAGCTCCAGCGAATATTAAAGTAGTAACCAGCATGGAAATCGAGAGCGCATTTACTTCTATTGACCCGGCTCAAGCTCATCAAACTATTATGAATCTGGCTACCAACGCTATAGATTCTATGAAGGGTGGTGGAGTACTGGAAATTGGTATAAAACAGGATTTTGTTTCGGAAAAGAAAGCCAGGCAGTTAGGGATTGCTGAGGGAGATTATATTGTCCTATGGGTACAGGATACAGGGATGGGAATTTCTCCTGATCTTCTTGACAGAATTTTTGAACCCTATTTTACCACAAAACCGCCAGGGGAGGGAACGGGGCTTGGTCTGTCAATTGTACACACCATAGTTACAAAACTCAGTGGTGCTATTGAAGTTCATAGTGAAGTGGGTAAGGGAAGTAGATTTACTATTTACTTAAAAAAAGCTCCTGAAACTCGCAGAGAAGGCAGTAAAGTTGGGAAGCTGGGAGATAAAAAAATTGAGAAATCCTCAGAACTGCCTGGCAAGCGGGGGAAGATTGTGGTTTTGGATGACGAAGAATATATTTCTTCTCTCATGAGAGATCTGCTTGAACGACGAGGATTCAACGTTTTGAATTTTACTGATCCTGAATCTTTGTGTAGATACTTTGACAATCAAAGATGTGATGAAGAAGAAATAGATTTGATTATTACCGATTATTCGATGCCCAATATGAATGGAATAGAACTAATAGAACGTTTGAGAAAGGCTGGTGTGACAGTCCCGGTTATATTGATAAGTGGTTACTTTCGAGTTATCTCCGATGAGGAGAAAAAGAAATTGAACGTTTTCGATGTTATTGCGAAGCCATTTAGTGCCAATGAATTGCTAAATTGTGTCGAATCTGCCATTGCTGAGAAAGTACTTTCTAAATCATGATAAGTTTTTCAACCTCTCAAAGATAGCTTTTTTAAGTTGGCTATAAAGAGCGTCGTTATATAGTTTTTCTCCGTTGAGATCAGTTACATAGAATATATCAACTACCTGAGCGCCTGGTGTACTAATCTTTGCTAACTGAATTGATATACCGAAATTATAAAAAACGTCGCTTATGGCGTGCAAAATTCCGGGTCTATCCCAGGTATAAACTTCAATTATGGTATAAAAATCTGAAGAACTTTCATCTATTTCTATTCTGTCAGGAAGTTTAGGAATGAAAGTTTTTTTTATGTATGGAGACGTTTTCCGGCTGTTTAGTAAATCCTTGAGGTATCTTCTGTCGGCTATTGTTTGTTTCAAATCATGTTCTATCTTTGACCAGGTTTCTCCGGGATTCAAAGGATCTGGTAATTCGTTTACGGTCAGAATGTCCACAGCAATGCCAGATGTTCTTGTAAATATGTCCGCAGCAAGAATGTTTATTCCATATGCCCATAAAACTCCAGTTATTATAGAGAAAAGCCCGGGTTTATCAAAGGTTACGACCACAATTTCCCACATATTGTCGTCCATCTGGCGAGTTTCGAAGATTAGTGGGTATTTTTTCGATAACTTTTTTTCCATGTAATAGTGTTTCAATATGTTCTCAGGTTTTTGGGAAACCAGATAACGATGGGAAAGATTTTCCAGCCATTTTTTTAAGTCAGGTATATCCTGTGGATCTTCGCATAAACTCAGAACAAGATCTTTGTTCCGTTCTAACTTCAAAACCAGATCAGTTTGCCAGTCTTTGTTGTTTAGAATATGGCAGGTTTTGGAATAAAGTTCTGAAAGGAGGGACGCCCTCCAGGTATTCCAGGCTCGAGGCCCCGTAGCTCTGGAATCTGCAATAGTTAATAGATACAAAAGGGTAAGAGTGCGAATGTCTTTTACAATAGTTGCACACTTAACAATCGGCTTTTCATCCGATAGATCTCTTTTAAGAGCAATTTCAGCCAGTAGCAGATGCTGTTCTATTAAAAACGAAATTTCCTCAACCTCTTTTTTTTCAAACCCCAGTCGCGTTGCAATTTGTTTTGCTATTTTTGCTCCTCTTTTTGAGTGGCCCTTTCCCTTGCCTTTACCGATGTCGTGGAGTAAGGCTGCAAGTAGAAGGATTTTTTTGTCTCTATTAGTCAAATTATACATTAAATTCAGCTGTTCTGACGAAATGAGTTTATGAAGTTCTCCAACAGTCCTCATCAAATGCTCATCAACAGTGAATAAATGATATACATCATATTGAACTTTATATCTTATGCTTTTAAGCTCCGGGATATATGCTGTGAGGAGTCCCGTCTCGAGCATGGCTCTGAGTGTCTCTAAGCCATGTTTCGTGTTGCAAAGAACATCGAAGAAATAATTGGCGGCTCTTTTGTCTGATCTGATTGAATTATCAATCTTTGAAAGATTATTTCTTATGATTTGTCCTGTTTCATGGTGAAAATGTGAATTTTTCTGCACTGCCACAGAAAATATTTTTAGAAGCAATAAAGGATTATCCTCAATCGATTCAGGGTGCTTAAACTTAATGTGATTTTCTTCCAGAATAAATTCGTTATTTATTGTTCTGAGCTTTTTTCTTTTAAAGATCTTTCCAAAACATTTTTCTTCAATTCGTTCTAAAAAGAAGCTTGTGACCCGTCTTACTCTTGCAGTATGGCGGTAGAATTTCTCCATAAGTGCTTCAACTGAACCGTGCTGTGTATTTACTGAGGTAGGGCTTAGAAATTGTTGCGAAAGAACCTCTTGATGGATTAGTCGCAGTTGATCCTGATGTTTTCCGTTCAATGCATGGAGTCTCAGTCGTATTTCCCATAGGAATTTTTCTGCTTCTTTGAGCCAGGTTTCTTCATAATCCGGTAGATATTCTTCAGGTATGTCCGAGTAATTTTCGCAATTCCAAAAAACGGTTCCACACCATCTAATGATGTGTAAGTCTCTGAGACACCCCGGGCCTTCTTTTACATGAGGTTCCAACAGATAAGAGCTTTCGCCGAACCTTCTGTAACGTTCCAATCTGAAGTCTTTAACGGTTTTAATAAAATTTTTTTTCTTCCTGGTAGTGAAGTGGCTTAACAGACGTTTGCGCCATTTTTGATAGAGAGAATCGCTACCGGCGACGAATTTTGATGTGATATGTGAAGTCAGAACTGTGAAATCCTTGGTGGCCAGGCTTATGGCGGCATTTATGGAACAGGTATTGTGCCCAATTTCAAAGTTTGCATCCCAGAGTCCATAAGTAAGCGACTGGATATACTCATGATATTCTGATCTGAGCCTTTTTTCATAGAGAAATAGAATATCGATGTCGGAATAAAAACTCATTTCTCCTCGACCGAATCCACCTACCGCGGCAACAGCCCATTTATTCTTTTCCGGTACAGGAAGCTCAGAAAAAAAGGAGGACAATGTGTTCAGAACCTCCCTTGCGTAACGCCTGGCATACTGATAGTGAAAAGCTTCCGCTCCTGCGTCTTTTATGGAAAGGAGAAAATTTTGCCTTGCTTCTTTCAGCCTTGAAATCCTGGACAACACAAAATTTTTAGAGGGCATCCTCTCCCCATTCTCCTGTTCTTATTCGGACGCATTCTTCCAGAGGCAGAACAAAAATCTTTCCATCACCTATTTTGCCAGTTTTTGATGATTCTCTTATAGTATTTACTACTTCCTTTACTTGATCATCAGAACAGGCAATTTCAATCTTCATCTTTGGCAGAAAATCAACCACGTATTCAGCGCCACGGTAAATCTCTGTTCTCCCTTTTTGCCTACCAAATCCTTTTACCTCTGTGACAGTCATGCCCTTAATTCCAATTTCAGATAGCTTGTCTTTGACATCGTCAAGCTTGAAGGGTTTTATAATTGCTATTACCAATTTCATAGTGTTTTACTCCTTTGAAATGGGTTTATACCCATGAGCTATAGGCATTCTCCGTCCTGTCCCAAAAGCTTTAGATGTTACCTTGAGTACCGGGGGAGCCTGTCGCCTTTTGTACTCATTTCGTTCAACCATTGTTAGTACATGGTTTACAATATCAGGATCCAGACCTTCATTAACAATTTCCTCGTACGATTTGTTTTCTTCAATGTATAGTTCCAATATTTTGTCCAGTACTTCGTAAGGGGGAAGAGTGTCTTGGTCTTTCTGGTTGGGCCTTAATTCCGCTGAAGGGGGTTTTGTGATTACGCGTTCTGGTATCCAGTTATATTTCTCCTGCAGCCTGCGAGCTATTTTATATACCAGTGTTTTCGGAACATCACCTAGAACAGCAAGTCCGCCGTTCATATCCCCATAGAGAGTACAATACCCAACTGCAAGCTCCGATTTATTTCCGGTGCTTAATAGCAGGCGACCAAATTTGTTGGAAAGTGCCATTAATATTAGACCTCGTAGCCTTGCTTGAATATTTTCTTCGGTTACATCAGGTTTAAATCCATCAAAGGCGGGTCGAAGTGCGTCTAGGGCTGAGTCAAAGAGCTTAACAATAGGAATGATTTGCCAGTCAATTTTCAATCGGGAAGAAACCTCAAAGGCATCCTCTACACTTTCTTTTGAACTGTAAGGACCTGGAAGTCCTACTCCAAGGACCTTTTCCGGACCAAGGCTAAGTGCCGCTATGCAGGCAGTAACAGCAGAATCAATGCCGCCACTCATGCCAATAACAACTTTCTCGAAACCGCATTTTTTCACATAATCTCTCAGGCCCATACAAAGGGCATCTATGACTTCATCAACATTGTCTGAAAAGGTTCGTTTCATATCCCCTTTCAGTGTTTCTGTGTCGAAAATTATCATGTCTTCATCGAAGGAAGTGGCTCTGGCAACTATTTCCCCGTTGGGCATACAAACCATACTATGGCCCTGAAAAATAAGTTCATCGTTTCCTCCGGTTTGATTCACATAAATTACCGGGGCATTTACTTCCCTGGAAACTCGTTTGAGGAGAGGCATAAGGATGCTTTCGACCTTTCCCATGAAATACGGCGACGCGGCAATGTTTATAAGAAACGATGGGCCAAATTGGCTAATATCGACTACTGGATCGCAGGGATAATATCTCCGTGGAAGGATGCCTTCCTTATTCCACACATCTTCACATACCGTGATACCCAGTTTTTCTTCACGCCATTCTATGCAGCAGGTTTCTTTACCTGGCTCAAAATATCTTTCTTCATCAAAAACGTCGTAGAAAGGTAAAAGCCTTTTGTTTGCGGTTGCGATTAGCTTGCCCTTTTCGAAGAAAAGAGCAGAGTTATAATAGGGTTTGCCCGAAAGGTCAGGATTTTCCGTAATAGCTCCACAAATTATACTGATATCCTTGCTCATTTCTTCCAGCCTAACCCAGTGAAGTTTGCTTTGCTCGAAAAAGGCCGGTCTATCGAGTAGATCTCGAGGTGGGTAACCAATGAAAGACAGTTCCGGGAATATAATTAAATGAGCGCCCTCTTTTCGGGCTTCGGAAACAAACCTTTCCATTTTGTCTATGTTTTTGGCAAAGGCTCCAATTAAAGGATTTAATTGAGCTAAAGCGATAAGCATGGGCCGATTCCTTTCAATATGGATTCAAAAACCATTACTATATGATGCAAAAGTGATATAAACACAAGAGGTATAGGACCGGTTTTTATTGGTAAGGAGGAGAGTTAAGAATGTCTGGGCTTCATGTTCATGGTGAGAATGGATCGCTCTGCAGCAAAGATTTATTTTTTCCATCATCTCATGAAAACAGAATGCGAAGCAATAGAAGGCTTTTTGTAGCAATGTTAATAAACATTGTTATTCCTGTTGTTCAGATTGTGGGAGGAATTTATGCAAATAGTATGGCTATAATTTCGGATGCTACTCACAACTTTAGCGATTTTGCCGCTTTGTTTATTGCATATATTGCTGTGAGAATTTCCTCGAAGAAACCTACTCCTTCCCATACTTACGGCTTTGGCAAGGCCGAAGTCGTTGCAGCATTTGTGAATGTTTTTTTATTAACAGGGGCATCGGCCATTATTCTCAAAGAAGCGATAGAGAGGTTTATTTCAGGTGGTGTAGTTTTGGGTCCCTGGGTTATTGGGTTGGCCTCTATTGGTATTATCGGCAATGGATTTTCTGCCTGGTTACTCCATGGAGATTCCAGACACAACATAAATTTGAGAGGTGCATTTCTACATATGGTTGCTGATTTCCTTACCTCGGTTGCCGTCTTTGTGGTGGGCTGCCTTTTACTATTCAAACCATGGTATTGGCTCGATCCTTTGGTGTCGCTGGCTATTGTCATTTTCATTCTTAAAAATTGCTGGTCTATTTTTAGGGAAGCTTTGAAAATTCTCATGGATGCAACCCCTGCTAATCTCTGTATTGAATCGGTAAGAAACGCAATAAAAGAACTTCCGGGAGTGATTGATGTTCATCATATGCACGCCTGGTCAATTAATCCAACTAGTATCGGTTTCTCATGCCACATAGTGGTACCAAACATTCCGATAGGAGACCTGCATGAATTGACGAACAAGATAAAAAAACTATTAATGGATAAATTTTCTATAGATCATCCTGTTATCCAGTTTGAAACAGTTGGGTGTGAAGAAAATGGGTTGTTATGTGGTGAATCTCCTTATTTGTATGGACATGATACTCCTACAGAATTGGAAAGAGATCAACCTCATTCTGATTCTAGGATAAGAAGCGTTTCCTGGCAGGATATGGTGGTAGTTGCGCTGAGACTGTTATTCGGTGGAGTATTTGTGTATGCCTCAATCGGTAAGATGTTACATCCAAAGGAATTTGCTGAGGTAATTTTTAACTACTCGATTCTTCCGCTACCTTTAATAAACTTTGTAGCTGTCGTATTGCCATGGCTAGAATGCATAGCAGGACTTGCAGTTATTTTTGGTAAGGGTATTCGAGGTGGAATCGCCATATTGAATATACTTTTGATCGTGTTTATCATTGCTTTAATTGCAAACATTGTACGGGGTATCGACATTAGTTGTGGTTGTTTCGAAGCCAGTTTGTCTGCTTCTACACGAATTGATATGTGGTTTGATGTATTTAGAGACCTGGTTTTGTTAGCTACTGGAGTGTTCCTGTGGATAAAGGTTTATAGAAAAGACATTTCTCATCGTGATGGTTAAAGTCTTCTGAGAATAAACCTTTCGTTTGGGTTTTTCGCTATGTCGTGAAGCCTTTCGCTAGTACTTCCTAATGCTCTTATGATGTCAGTTGTAGGAATTGTGGTGTTGTTAACAACTGCGACAAAGCCTGATATGCATTTGTATATCCTACATAAAGATACTAGCTGCTTCATTCAGGTTGATCATAAATATTTTTGATTAAATCTTAACTAAAGGAATTTTCTAAAGCTAGCCGGATGTGCTTGTAAGTGTTATCATACAGGGATGGTTATTTGTACGCTTTTGAGGCAAAAAGGGATCATTGTTTAAGGGGGGGTAAGTTAAGTCTTTTGTTGGTGGGCGATTTGTGTCGCATTTTGGATAATCAGGATGGTAAATACATGTGTGTAGTTCAGCTAAAAAAGGAGGAAAAAGGGGGATTGTGACGCAAAATTGGGTTAGTGATAAAGGTTACATGGATTTGACTTAACTGTGGTATCTACTTGGTATTAAAGGAAAATGAAGTTAATGTAGTTGAAGTTGTGTTTAAAGATATAGTTAATCCTGTTTTTTTCCGCTTTTCGCTGTTGTTACCTTCTGTTTCAAAGGAAGATAACCTTTATTTATAGCAGGTTCTTGAAAGAAAGGCTGATTAATAAAATTAGATAACGGGATTAGTGAAACTTATCAAGTAAGAGTGAAAGGGGTTTTTAGATGAAAATTTTGCTGGTGTACCCCAGGGTGATGGAAACTTTTTGGAGTTTTAAGCATGCTTTAAGAATCGTTAGAAAAAAGTCGGCTTTTCCTCCCTTGGGGGCATTGACCGTTGCTTCAATGTTACCTGATGACTGGGAAAAGCGCGTCATTGATATGAATACTTCTCCGTTATACGATGAAGACATAAAGTGGGCTGATTACGTGTTTATTAGTGCTATGGTGGCTCAAAGAAGGTCCGCAGAGGAAGTAATAGCAAAATGTCGCAAACTTGGTGTTCCAAGTGTTGGTGGAGGACCTTTGTTTTTATGCTATCATAATGAATTCGATAGTATAGACCATCTTGTTTTAGGTGAAGGTGAAGCAATACTGCCGGATTTTATAGAAGACATTGAAAAGGGTAGCTTAAAAAGAGTTTATCAGTCTGATTCGCATCCCCCTTTGGACAGAACACCTCTTCCGGCATGGGATTTAATCGATTTGAGAAACTATTCTACGATGAGTATCCAATATTCTAGAGGATGTCCTTACGATTGTGAATTTTGTGATATTATCATTATGAACGGTCGGCGACCTAGGACAAAATCGAACGAGCAGATGATAAAAGAGCTTGAGGCCTTGTACAAACGCGGATGGAAAGGCCCTATTTTTATTGTAGATGATAATTTTATTGGAAATAAGAGGGAGGCTAAGGGGTTACTTAAAGAGATAATTAGGTGGCAGGACCGGAATGGCCGTCCTTTTACTTTTTTCACTGAGGCATCCGTAGACCTGGCTGATGATGAAGAACTCATGAAGCTGATGGTTAGAGCTGGATTTGACAAAGTTTTTCTGGGATTGGAAACTCCTGAAGAGGAAAGCCTAAAAGAATGTGGTAAACATCAAAATCTAAAAAGGAATTTATCCGGTGCTGTGCAAAGGATACAGCAGACGGGTATGACTGTAATGGGTGGTTTTATAATCGGTTTTGATCATGATAAACCAGACATATTTCGGAAACAATTTGATTTTATTCAGAAAAACGGAATTGTGACAGCAATGATTGGGCTGCTTACAGCAGTACCCACTACAAAACTATATAAGCGATTGGAAAGAGAAGGGAGGATATTATTTAAACCATCTGGAGACAATACGGATTTTGCCGGGAGTCTGAACTTTATTACTAAACTTGACAGAGAATGGTTGATAAATGAATACAGGAAATTAATGAAGAAGGTGTACGATCCTCAAGTTTATTACGATAGAATTTTTCAATTTCTACAAATATACAAGCCTTCTGTTGAGAATGTGAGAATATTCAAGGAAGATTTCATCGCTTTTCTTAGAGCTCTTTGGTATCTCGGTATCAAAGATAAGCGAGGGGTTAGGAAACTTTTCTGGAGGTCTCTGTGGAAGGCGTTGATAAAATATCCCAGGAGCATAGTTCATGTGATTACTTATGCAGTTTATGGTTATCATTTCAGAAAGCTGTTCTGGGAGAGGGATTAATAAAGTAGTTTTATCAAATAAAGACGTTAAACTTTTGATTGGTTACAGAATCATATCAAGGGGTCCAAAGTCCGAAAGAGATGTTCTCAATTTTTTAGTGAGAAAAGATTAAGGCAAAAAATATAATAATAGACTCCAGGGGATACCAGAAAACGCGAAGGTCAAGTGACTATTTCGGGTCATTGTAGCAGTACTCCGTAATCAGTTGGTCACTATTGCTTGCCCTTTCTTAATCGAAGCGTTGTGTTTTGTATGCCTTTGGGGTATTCTTTTTTCGAACTGTTGATTATGTATTCACAAACAGTTTTAGTTGTTGCTGTGCTGCACTGAAATTGCAGACAATAGAGTTCTTTCAATATTTCAGAGGGGGAATATTTATGAAGCATGTGAAGTTATTTGATACTACATTGCGAGATGGATTAAAAATACCGGGTGTTTTTCTTTTACCCGATGAAAGGATCCAGATAGCTAAGCAATTGGAAAATCTAAAAGTTGACGTAATAGAAGGGGGCTTTCCTGGGGCGTCTGAAGAGCAATATGAGGTATTGTGTCGGATGGCGGAGGAGATCAAAACTGTGGGTTTTTGTGTTTTGGCAAGAGCCACTAATCCTGAGGATTTTAAAATAGCTTCGGATGTCCTTAAGCGCACACGAAAACCGAGGCTTCACACTTTTTTGCCTGCTTCTAAGCTGTACAGAGACCATTTCCTGAAAAAGAGTTTCGAAGAGACCTTATCCATTGCAAAAGAGGCGGTTCAAAGAGGTAGTGAGATTGCTCCAGAAGTTGAGTTTTCATTAGTTGATGCTTTTAGAGCAAGTGAAGATGAGGTTATTAAACTTATTGAGACAGTTTTGGAGGCTGGAGCTAAGATAGTAACCTGTGCAGACACGGTTGGATATGCAATACCCTGGATGGTGGAAAACCTTTTTGACAAAATTTCAGAGAATTTTGGGGACTCCATTACTTTAAGTATTCACTGCCACAATGATCTAGGGCTTGCTATTGCAAATTCTTTAGCAGCGCTTAGGGCAGGAGCCAGCCAGGTGCATTGTACAATCAATGGTCTTGGTGAGAGATCCGGCAATACCGCCTTAGAGGAACTTGTTGCTATCATTGTTTCTCATTCTGATGAACTTGACATGAGTTGTTCCGTCGAGTTGAATCGCATATATCCAATATGCAGAATTGTTGAAAGACATACTGGCATTTCGTCTAGCCCGCTTAAGCCAATAACTGGGTTGAATGCCTTCTCCTGTGATGTAATGATGCCACAGTTAGAGGATGAAAAGGAGGCGCCACCTTTTACAATTCTCAATCCGGAGTCTCTTGGTAGAGTTCAAATAGAAGGCATACTGGACAGTCAGATGTCCTATGATGAGTTCAAAAAACAAATTGAGAATCTGGGATACCTCCTGTCAGAGGAACAATGCCATAAATGTTATGCTGCCTTTAACGAACTCGTTGAAAAAAAGGAACAGGTATTTTTGTCCGACCTTGAGCTTATTTTGCAGCAAGTTCTTTATAAAATTCCACAAAGGTATAAACTTTTGTATCTAAATGTAACGGCTGGCTCTATCCCTGTACCACATGCAACTGTTCAACTTGAAATAGACGGCCAAATTGTCCAAGATGCCGGTTTTGGTCATGGACCCGTTGATGCAACTTTTAAGACGATTTTCCGCATGGTAAAGCGCTTTCCAAAGCTCGTACATTATGAAGTAAATGCGGCCAGTGCGGGCACAGATGCTCAGGGGGAGGTTCTACTGAGGTTGCAAGAAGGTCAAACGGTTGTTGATGGTAGGGGAGCAAATGTAGATATAGTACTCGCCAGTGCCCATGCGCTTGTTGATGCCTTGAATAAACTTGAACGCTATGGAGAAAGAAAGGAGGTTTCAGAATACACCGATCAGGAAGGATGGGCTGTGATGTTGTAGGTTATCTTTCCGTCTTGAGAGTGCATGAAAAATGAGAGTTGAAAAAACAGAAATTCCCGATGTTGTGGTATTAGAGCCAAAGATTTTTGAGGATAGTAGAGGGTTTTTCTTTGAAAGTTACAATCAGCGGGTTTTTAGGGAAATTGGCATAGATATAGACTTCGTGCAGGATAATCATTCTCGTTCGAAGAAAGGTGTTCTTAGAGGTCTTCATTATCAAATATGCATGCCACAAGCTAAGCTGGTAAGGGTAGTGGTTGGGGAAATATTCGACGTTGCGGTGGATTTGCGGAAGAGTTCCCCTACCTTTGGCAAGTGGGTAGGCGTTAAACTTTCAGCGGAAAATAAGAGACAAATGTATATTCCTGTAGGCTTTGCTCATGGATTCCTTGTGCTTTCCGATTGGGCTGAGGTTCTTTACAAGACCTCGGACTTTTATGCTCCCGAATGTGACCGTTCGATAATCTGGAACGACTCCACTCTCGACATTAAATGGCCTCTGGATGGGGCATCTCCCATACTTTCGGAGAAGGACGCCAAGGGAGCAACCTTTAGGGATGCGGAACTTTTTGATTAAGGGTATATTCAATGGAGAAGATGACTGTTTTGATAACTGGAGGAGGCGGGCAATTAAGTAGTGAGCTGGAAAGAAGTGTGCCTCGGCACATTAAAGCGGTTGTATGTTCTCCAAAAGAGCTTGACATAACCAGCAAGGAGTCAATCGTCAGAAATATAGGTGAGGAGGTTCCATCCATTGTTATTAACTGTGCAGCATATACAGCGGTAGATAGCGCTGAGGATAATATTGATAAGGCTTATGCAGTCAACAGGGATGGTGTTGCTTTGCTCGCTGATGAATGTAGAAAAAATGGAGTAGGACTTATTCATATTTCGACAGATTTTGTTTTTGACGGCAAGAAATGTGTTCCATATAAAGTTAACGATGTTCCCAATCCCATCAGCGTATATGGAAAGAGCAAATATGAAGGTGAAAAAGTTCTTATGGAGGAATATTGGGAAGGTAGTGTCATCATAAGGACAGCATGGCTCTATTCCATTTTTGGGAACAATTTCGTAAAAACCATGCTCCGCTTATTCTCGGAAAGAGATGAAGTTAAGGTAGTTGAAGACCAAATTGGTTCACCAACCTGGGCAACCAATCTGGCCTCTTTTTTGTGGCATGTAGTGGACAATTTTCGTGATTTTAGAAGCAATATAGTTCATTTTACCGATTCTGGAATTGCCAGCTGGTATGATTTTGCTGTGGCCATTGAAGAAGAAAGCCGACAATGGAGATCCAAAGATATCGAGATAATTCCGGTTTCTTCAGCGGAATTTCCTCAAAAAGCTGCCCGCCCAAGCTACAGTGTACTTGACAAAAGTAAAACATGGAAATTGTGGGGAAAGGTAGGAAAGCATTGGCGAAGTTCTTTACGCAGTATGCTAAAAGAATTCTTTGTTGAAAAGGCTGAAGGTTAGAAATTATGTCGGGGCTACAGCTGGTTTTGCTCATTACAATGTTGTCCATGTCATGGCTTCTTGTGTTCATACTTACTCCTTTCTTTATAGCCCTGGCCAACAAATTTAATATTCTAGATAAACCGTCATCTAGAAAAATACACACCCAGCCTGTACCTAGGATTGGGGGAGTAGCCGTATTTAGCGCCTTCGTAATTCCTTTCGCCATTTTTTATCTGATGTTGTGTTATCATCTGAAGTTACCCTTGTCTCATATCTTTTACAAACATGATTGACTGGGAATATTTGTTGGGGGCTTGATTGTTTTTACGGTGGGATTTGTCGATGATGTGAGAGGGCTTACTCCTGGAGTTAAACTGGTTGGTCAGTCTATTGGGGCATTGTCTGCGTGCGTGGGAGGCCTTT
>JALXAE010000225.1 GCA_026992355.1 Syntrophobacterales bacterium
ATAATGTGAACATGGAGGTTGAGTTGATAACGCCGGTTGCCCTTGAGAAGGAGCTTCGATTTGCAATTCGTGAAGGTGGACGTACAGTAGGTGCCGGAGTCATTACGGATATTATTGAATAAAAGGTGAAGATTTATGCGAGTGCATGTGATATTGGCATGTTCTGAGTGCAAAAACAGAAATTATACTACAACTAAAAACAAAAAAACTACGTCGGGTAGGTTATCCTTTAGAAAATATTGTCCGACATGTAAGAAACATACGGTTCATAAGGAAACGAAATAGCTACTTTTCTTGCGATGTGAAGGAACAGGGCGATTAACCCTGTTCCTTTTTGTGTGCAGTGGCGGTTTCTTAGAACAAAAGATTTTGAAAAAGAGATCATAGATATGGCGGCGAAAAAGGCGAAAAGAGGTCGTGGTGACCAAGTTGCTAAACCGGTTAAGTACTTTAGGGAGCTTCAAAAGTATCTTCGTGAAGTTGTCTATGAGCTGAAAAAGGTTGTATGGCCATCACGCAAACAGACGATAGGAACTACGGCTGTAGTTCTAGTTGTAGTAATAATCTTTGGCATCTACTTAGGAATAGTTGATGCCATATTAAGCCGAATTGTGCGTTTTCTTATCGGATAGGGAGAATTTTCCCGTGACTGGAGTTGAGCGTAATAAACAGTGGTATATTGTTCATACATATTCGGGTTTTGAGAACAAAGTAAAGGCAGCTTTGGAAGAAAGAATAAAAGCTGCTGGGCTGGATGAATATTTTGGAGAGATTTTAGTCCCGACCGAAAAGATTATAGAGGTCGTAAAAGGCAAGAGAAAGTCTTCATCTCGTAAATTCTATCCAGGATATATCATTGTTCAGATGGATTTGAATGATGAAACCTGGCATCTCGTTAGAACGACTCCTAAGGTTACTGGCCTGATAGGCAGTAAAGACAGACCGGTTCCTATTCCAGAGGAAGAAGTCGAGAGAATAAAGAAACAGATGGAAGAGGGCGCTCAAAAGCCCAAACCCAAATATTCTTTTGAGCGAGGTGATAAAGTTAGAGTAGAGGATGGACCTTTTGCTAATTTTCACGGGGTGGTGGACGAAGTGCTTGTTGAGAAGGGCAAAGTCAGGGTTTTGGTGAGCATTTTCGGACGAGCTACTCCTGTTGAACTAGATTTCACTCAGATTACGAAATTGTAAGGAGCGTAGCAACTATGGCAAAAAAAGTTATAGCCAGCATAAAACTTCAGGTGCCGGCAGGTCAGGCCAATCCATCTCCCCCTATAGGACCCGCACTTGGTCAGCATGGGGTAAATATTATGGAATTTTGCAAAGCCTTTAATGCGAAGACCCAGGGTCAGGAGGGGATGATAATTCCGGTTGTGATAACCGTTTATGCTGATAGGTCTTTTACCTTTATAACAAAAACGCCTCCGGCTTCTGTTCTATTGAAAAAGGCTGCCCAGATTGCAAAGGGATCTAGTGAACCTAATCGGGTGAAGGTTGGAAAAGTAACGAGGGAGCAAGTCAAAGAGATTGCTCAGTTAAAGCTCCCCGATTTAAACGCTCGTGATTTAGACGCTGCAATTCGAACTATTGAAGGAACTGCTCGTAGTATGGGTGTCGAGATTGTAGACTAAAAGCGCCGATGAGGGAAGGCAGGAAACCATGGCTAAACGAGGTAAAAAATATCTGGCTGCAAAGGCAAAGATAGATCCGATGAGGAAATATAGTTTTGAAGAGGCCCTGGATTTGGCCATCGAGTGTGCTTATGCGAATTTTGATGAATCTGTTGATATAGCTGTGAAACTTGGTGTGGATCCACGCCATGCCGACCAGATGGTTAGGGGAAGCGTGGTGCTTCCTCATGGTCTTGGCAAGCAAATTAGGGTACTTGTCTTTGCAAAGGGTGAAAAGGTTAAGGAAGCACTTGATGCCGGTGCTGATTTTGCCGGAGCCGATGAATACATAGAAAAGATCGTAAAAGAAAACTGGCTGGAATTCGATAAGACAGTGGCAACTCCTGATATGATGGGCCAGGTTGGAAAGATTGGGAAAATCTTAGGACCCCGAGGATTGATGCCTAACGCCAAGCTGGGAACCGTGACCTTTGATGTGGCTAAAGCTGTGAAGGAAATTAAGGCTGGAAAGCTTGATTTTAGAGTGGAAAAGGCTGGGATAGTTCATGCTCCAGTGGGCAAGGTATCATTCGGGCGTCAGAAGTTGTTGGAAAACATTGCTGCTCTTATTGATACTCTGATCAGATTGAAACCAGCCAGTGCAAAAGGTACGTACATTCAGGGTATTGCAGTTTCTACTACAATGGGACCTGGAATTAAGGTTGATCCGTTGGCGGTACGGAACTTAGTAGGTTAGGTTGAAATTGATAATTGATGGTAGGAAGAGAACACGTTTAAGTGTTCAGAATAAACTGCCGTTGGTGCTTTCACTCATCGAAGACAGTTGGCACACCTCTAGATGGTGTTTAAATCCGCAGTGTTCTGTTCGTGCGGAGCCCACCGAGATGGTGTGAAAGAGCCGGCCGGGGCAGTAGTATAAAACGGGGGCTGAATTAGGAGATTCGAGTTGAAAGCACGCCGGCAGGGAAGAAAGGAGGGTTGGGGCATTTGAGTCTTACACGGAAGAAAAAAGAAGAAATTGTTGGTGATCTTCATGAAAAGTTATCGAAGGCGAGCGCAGCGGTACTGACTGATTTTAAAGGCCTTACCGTGGCGGAAATTACTGAATTAAGGGATGCCTTGGCAGAGCAAAATATAGAGTATAAAGTGGTGAAAAACACCCTGATGAAAATTGCGTGTAAAGAAACTGATGCCGAGGTATTAGAACCTTTTTTGCAGGGAACGTGCGCTATTGCCATAGGCTATGATGATCCTACTGTGCCCGCTAAAATTTTGAAAAAGTTTTCAAAAGAGAATGAAAAGCTCAAGATTAAAGCGGGTGTATTAGGTAGTAAGTTACTTAATGCAGATGAAGTGCTTGCTATAGCTGATCTTCCCTCTAGGGAAGAGCTCTTGGCTCGCCTGGTAGGCGTATTGATTGCGGTGCCCACTGGTTTGGTGACAGTACTTAGTGGGGTGCCAAGATCCTTTGTTGGCGTGCTGGCCGCGTTGAAGCAGAAAAAAGAAGAGCAAGGTGAGTAAATAAGGAGGAGACAGGAAAATGGCGGATATTACAAAAGAAGATGTAATTAAGTTCATAGAGAATATGACCGTACTTGAACTCAGTGAGTTCGTAAAGGAGCTGGAAGATAAGTTTGGAGTGAGTGCTGCTGCTCCTGTTGCAATGGCTGCGGCAATGCCTGCAGGCGCTCCTGGTGCTGGAGCGGCCCCCGCTGAAGAGGAAAAAACCGAATTTACAGTGGTTCTGACAGGAATTGGGGACAAGAAAATCCAGGTAATAAAAGAAATACGAGCTATAACAAATCTTGGACTTAAGGAAGCAAAAGAGCTCGTGGAAAATGTCCCGGCCACAGTTAAAGAGGGTATATCCAAGGAAGAGGCTGAGGAGATTGCGAAAAAGTTGTCCGATGTTGGAGCCACAGTAGAAATTAAGTAGTATAAAGGTTATACTGATTTGATTATATCGGAAATCGGCTTTTTAGCCGGTTTCCGATTTTCGTGTTTGTTGAAAAACTATATGTTAATGGCAGGAGAAACTATGGCAACGGCTCTAACTCACGAATATCGGGTAAGAAAAAATTTTGGCAGAATAAGACAGATTTTAGAAATCCCTTATTTAATCCAGATGCAGGTGGAAAGCTACAAGCAGTTTCTGCAGATGGATGTGCCACCCGATAAGAGAAAAAACGTTGGTCTTCAGGGAGTGTTCAATTCTGTTTTCCCGATAGAGGATATTGCGGGTAAAGCCAGGCTTGAGTTTGTGTCTTACTCGTTTGGTGAAGCGAAATATGATGTTCAGGAATGTCTTGCGCGCGGTATGACCTATGGCGCCCCACTAAAAATCCTCGTTCGACTTGTAGTTTTTGATGTTGATAAAGAAACTGATACAAAGGAAATAAGGGATATAAAAGAGCAAGAGATTTATTTTGGTAATTTACCCTTAATGACGGAGAAGGGCACCTTCGTTATTAATGGTACTGAAAGGGTTGTAGTAAGTCAGTTGCAAAGGTCTCCTGGAATCTTTTTCGACCATGACAAAGGAAAAACGCATGCCAGCAGGAAGATTCTTTACTCGGCAAGAATAATACCCTTGAGAGGATCGTGGTTAGACTTTGAGTTCGACCATAAAGATATTCTGTATGTCAAGATAGATAGAAGGCGAAAGTTTCCGGTAACCATACTTCTAAAAGCTCTAGGTTATACTTCCGAGGAACTGCTTCATTTCTTCTATAAAAGTGAAACGGTAAGACTTATAGATGACCAGCGAGCGGAGAAGATTCTTAGTGATGTGCTGGCAGGAACCAGGGCACCTGAGGACATTTTGCATCCCGAGACAGGGGATGTGGTTATAAAAAAAGGTCGTAAGCTTGGCAAGCAAACTATTAAGAGACTCCTGGAGATGGGAATAAGCTCTATTCCCACGCCCGTTTCAGAATTGATTGGCTCAGTACTTGCCAATGATGTCATAGATTTTCAGACTGGTGAAATTGTTGCCGAATGCAACGATGTTATAACCGAAGAACTTGTTGAAGAGCTTCTAGACCGTGGCATAAGGGAAATAGCCATCCTTCATATGCAGGGTCCTGATGTTAGCCCTGCATTCAGGAACACTCTTTTGATGGATAAAAATGTGGAATCTCAAGAAGAGGCTCTTGCCGAGATATATCGACGAATGAGACCTGGTAATCCGGTAACTAAGGAAGCAGCAGAGGATTATTTTTATAATCTTTTCTTCAATCCTCACACTTATGATCTTTCAGAAGTTGGTAGGCTTAAATTAAACACACAACTTGGCCTGGATGTACCCTTAGATGTCAGAGTTCTTAGAAGAGAAGACATTTTGGAAGCGGTCAAACGGCTGATATGGCTGAAGGATACTCAGGGACCCGTTGATGACATAGATAACCTTGGAAATAGAAGAGTCCGTTCCGTAGGAGAGCTTTTGGAGAATCAATATCGTATAGGTCTTGTGAGAATGGAAAGGGCCATAAAAGAGCGGATGATGGTCCAAGAAATTGAAACCCTCATGCCCCACGATCTCATAAATGCCAAACCTGTAAATGCTGTTGTTAAGGAATTTTTCGGGACGAGCCAGTTGTCACAGTTTATGGATCAGACAAACCCGCTTTCTGAAATTACTCACAAACGCAGACTGAGTGCTTTGGGTCCTGGTGGGCTCACTCGAGAAAGAGCGGGCTTTGAAGTTCGTGATGTCCACACTACTCACTACGGAAGAATTTGCCCCATTGAAACACCGGAAGGCCCGAATATTGGACTTATTGTTTCTCTGGCTACATATGCACGGGTGAATAAATATGGATTTATCGAAACTCCCTATCGTTTGGTTGAAAATGCCAGGGCACTAGATAAAGTTGTCTATCTAACGGCGATGGATGAAAAGGACTATCCTATCGCTCAGGCAAATGCTCCTTTGGATGAAAACGGTTATTTTACTAACGACCATATTACAGCCCGTAAGGGTGGCGAATATGTGCTTGTTCCTCGCGAAGAAGTAAAATACATGGACGTTTCACCTAACCAGGTTGTCAGTGTTTCATCATCACTTATTCCTTTTCTAGAGCATGATGATGCAAACCGTGCCCTAATGGGATCAAACATGCAGAGACAGGCCGTTCCGTTGATTCAGACGAGAGCTCCTCTTGTGGGAACCGGTATGGAACGTGTTGTTGCTCGGGATAGTGGAATTACAATTGTGGCAAAGCGGGATGGTGTGGTTGAGTATGTTGATGCAAGCCGCATTGTCGTGAGAGCGACGGAGCCTGACGATGAGGGTAGTCTTGTAGATATTTACCGGCTTATGAAGTTTCAAAGGTCTAATCAAAATACCTGCTTCAACCAGAAGCCTCTCGTGAAGAGAGGAGACCTTGTCAGGAAGGGACAAATTATCGCGGATGGGCCATCTACCGATCATGGAGAACTTGCTCTTGGGCGGAATGTCATGGTGGCCTTCATGAGTTGGGGTGGATATAACTTTGAGGATTCTATTCTGGTAAGCGAACGGATAGTTAAAGAGGATATCTTTACTTCCATACATATTGAGGAGTTTGAAGTTCTAGCTCGAGATACCAAACTGGGTAAGGAGGAAATTACAAGGGATATTCCGAATGTTGGTGAAGAGGCTCTTAAGAATCTGGACGAAAGCGGAATTGTTCGAATTGGTGCTTACGTTAAACCTAAAGATATTCTGGTTGGAAAGGTGACGCCTAAGGGTGAAACTCAGCTAACTCCTGAAGAAAGGCTTCTAAGAGCTATTTTCGGAGAGAAAGCAAGCGATGTTAAAGACACTTCACTCCGTGTTCCGCCCGGCGTTGAGGGTATCGTGATAGACGCTCGAGTTTTTTCCAGAAGAGGTATCGAAAAGGATCAGAGGACTCAAAAGATAGAAGATGCCGAAGTAGAAAAGCTCCAGAAGGATATGAGGGATGAGGTTGAAATAATCCGAAGGATGGCTGTGAAGGAGCTTATGAGAATTCTTGAAGGAAAAACTTCAGGAGTGACAATTAAGGATGGTGAAGTAGTTCTAGTCAATAAAGGTGAGCCTTTTACAGAAGAAGTTCTGGCAGATATGAGTCCCTTCCTGTGGAAAAAGATAGTTCCTGCTGAGGATCCGTCGCAATCCATCGAAATTGAAAGAGTTTACGAGAATTACCAAAGACAGGTCGACAGGGTTAGAACTTTGTTTGAGAAGAAAATCGACAAAATCAGGAGTGGTGATGAGTTGCCTCCTGGAGTCTTGAAAATGGTCAAGGTTTATGTGGCGGTTAAGCGAAAACTCCAGGTAGGCGATAAAATGGCCGGAAGACATGGAAATAAAGGAGTTGTTTCAAGGATTCTTCCGGTTGAAGATATGCCCTATTTTGAAGATGGAACCCCTGTTGATATTGTTTTGAATCCTCTTGGAGTTCCATCAAGAATGAATGTTGGGCAGATTCTGGAAACTCACTTGGGCTGGGCTGCTAAAGAGATAGGGGAACAACTAGCCAGGATAATTGAAGAATACAAGGAGAGGGAAACTCTAGAAGAAAAACTGGAACGCATATATAACCACCTTGAGTTTGACAAATATTTCAAAGATGCAACAGATGAGGAGTTGAAAGCTCTGGTACCTCAGTATAAAGAAGGTGTCCATGTTGCTTCCCCTGTTTTTGATGGAGCTAAGGAGTCGGAAATAAAAGAATTTCTCAAAACTGCCGGTCTTCCTGAAAGCGGTCAGACGATCCTTTACGATGGACGTACTGGAGAACCCTTTGATACTCCAGTTACGGTAGGAATTATGTATATGCTGAAGCTTCATCACCTTGTTGACGACAAGATCCATGCTAGATCCATCGGTCCCTACTCCTTGGTTACTCAGCAGCCGCTTGGAGGAAAAGCTCAGTTTGGTGGACAAAGACTTGGTGAAATGGAAGTGTGGACGATGGAAGCCTATGGTGCAGCCTATGCACTGCAGGAGTTTCTTACGGTAAAATCAGATGACGTTCCTGGAAGAACCAGAATGTACGAGAAGATTGTAAAAGGGAACAACACACTGGAAGCCGGCATCCCGGAATCTTTCAAGGTAATGATGAAGGAACTTCAGGGTCTGGCCTTGGATTTTCGGCTACTCGAGGAAGTGGAGGATGAAGAGGAAGAGTAGGGTAGTTAGAGTTTAACAGGAACAAAATCTGCGTTAAAAGGAGGTTTTCCCTTGAGGGAGCTTTATAGTTTTTATCCTGTTCGTCGAGATATGCAGCAGTTTAATGCTGTCAAGATAATGATCGCCTCACCGGAAATAATCAGGGAGTGGTCTTTCGGTGAGGTTAAAAAGCCGGAGACAATAAATTACAGAACTTTCAAACCGGAGCGAGACGGTCTCTTCTGTGCCCGCATATTTGGACCAGTTAAGGATTACGAATGTAATTGTGGGAAGTACAAAAGAATGAAACACCGCGGGGTTGTGTGTGAAAAGTGCGGTGTTGAGGTAATTCAATCCAAGGTCCGCAGGGAGAGAATGGGCCATATTGAACTTGCATCTCCTGTGGCTCATATATGGTTTTTAAGAAGTCTTCCCAGCAAAATAGGAAATCTTCTGGATTTAACTTTAAGAGAGCTTGAGCGTGTATTGTATTTTGATTCCTATATTATGATAGATCCAGGTCCTACCGGGCTGAAAAGATGCGATCTGATTTCTGAAGAAAAGTACAGGCAGCTTGTAAGTGATTACGGTTCTGCTTTTAAGGCAGGCATTGGTGCCGAGGCAATCAAGGAGTTGCTTAGCTCCCTTGATCTGGATCAGATAATGCTAGAGCTTCGCGAAGAAGTTCAAAAAACTAATTCTGAAGCGAAGCGAAAAAAGTTAGGAAAACGCTTAAGAATAGTAGATGCTTTCAGAGGATCGGGCAATAAACCTGAGTGGATGATACTGGAAGCTATTCCAGTACTTCCACCCGATCTTAGACCTCTTGTGCCTTTGGATGGAGGCCGTTTTGCTACCAGTGACCTAAACGATTTATACAGAAGGGTAATAAATAGAAATAATCGCCTGAAGAGGCTTCAGGAGCTGGGAGCGCCCGAAATTATTGTAAGAAATGAAAAGAGAATGTTGCAGGAAGCAGTAGATGTTCTTTTCGATAACGGGCGCAGGGGCAAAGTGGTTCTTGGTAGTAACAAGAGACCTCTTAAATCCCTAAGCGATATGCTTAAGGGTAAACAGGGGCGTTTTCGACAAAACCTGCTGGGTAAAAGAGTTGATTATTCCGGGCGAAGCGTCATTGTTATTGGTCCCAACCTCCGATTGCATCAGTGTGGTCTTCCAAAGAAGATGGCTCTTGAACTTTTCAAACCCTTTATTTACAGCAAACTGGAAGAGAAGGGCCAGGTTACAACCATAAAAGCTGCTAAAAAATTAGTGGAGCGTGAAGCGCCTGAAGTATGGGACGCTCTTGATGAGGTCGTTAGGGAGTTTCCTGTCTTTTTAAACCGAGCTCCGACTCTGCACAGGCTTGGTATCCAGGCCTTTGAACCCATATTAATTGAAGGCAAAGCTATACAGCTGCATCCTCTTGTCTGTACGGCTTTTAACGCTGACTTTGATGGTGACCAGATGGCGGTTCATATCCCGCTTTCCGTGGAAGCTCAGACTGAAGCCCGGGTGCTCATGATGTCAAGCAATAATATTCTAAGCCCAGCTCATGGTGATCCGATTATAGTTCCTACTCAGGATATTGTTCTTGGACTTTATTACATGACCAGGGAACGACCATTTGCAAAGGGTGAGGGTCAGATATTTTCTGGCCCCGATGAAGTCCGCCAGGCTTATGATTCGGAAGAGGTGGATTTGCATGCGAGAGTTCAGGTTCGTATGGGCGATAAATTTGTCCAGACGACGGTAGGGCGGGTTCTACTTGCGGAGCTTCTGCCTCCTGAAGTTGATTTTGAATTTGTAAACAAAGTAATGAATAAGAAGGCTCTGGCGCGTCTTATAGACGAATGTTACCGCAAAGCTGGTACCAAAGCTACAGTTATACTTGCCGACAGGTTGAAAGACTTGGGTTATGAAATGGCCACACGAAGCGGATTGTCTATTGCAATAAAAGATATGGTAATACCTAAGAAAAAACCGGAAATTATTGCCAGAGCTTTCGAGGAAGTAAAAGAGATTGAACGTCAATATAACGAGGGACTCATTACAGAAGGTGAAAAGTACAACAAGGTCGTTGATACCTGGGCAAAGGCCACGGAAGATGTTGCAGCAGAAATGATGAAGGAAATCGCATATACAGAGGTTGAAGGTCCGGATGGTCAAAAGGAACAGATGCAATCTTTCAACCCGATTTACATGATGGCAGACTCTGGCGCTCGTGGTAGCAAGGATCAGATGAGACAGCTCTCAGGCATGAGAGGTCTTATGGCCAAGCCTTCGGGAGAGATTATTGAAACACCTATTACGGCTAATTTTAGAGAAGGACTTACAGTACTTCAGTACTTCATTTCTACCCATGGAGCTCGAAAAGGTCTAGCGGACACGGCTCTTAAAACGGCAAATTCAGGTTATCTCACAAGGCGTCTTGTCGATGTAGCTCAGGATGTAGTTGTTGTTGAAGAAGATTGCGGAACCCTGGATGGTATTGAAGTGGAGGCACTTCTTGAGGCTGGAGAAATCATACAACAGCTGACGGAAAGAATTCTTGGTCGTATAGCTTATGAAGATGTTATTGATCCGATGACCGGGGAGGTACTTATTCGCGCTGGTGAGGAAATAGATGAGGCTGGGTTAAAGAAAATCGAAGAAGCGGGAATTGAAAGAGTTCCTATAAGGTCAGTTCTAACATGTAAGAGTGCTCGAGGTGTCTGCGTGAAATGCTACGGACGAGACCTTGCTCAGGGCAAACCTGTTGAAATCGGAGAAGCTGTTGGGATTATAGCTGCACAATCGATAGGTGAACCCGGCACCCAGCTTACGATGAGAACCTTTCATATTGGTGGTACTGCCAGTAAGAGGATCGAGCAGACCTCTATTTCCAATAAATACGCTGGCCGTGTTAAGTTCATTAACCTTCATACCGTTGTTAATCGCTTTGGTGAACTTGTGGCTATGAATCGTAACGGAGAGATAGCTATAGTGGGAGAAACTGGCCGGGAAAGGGAGCGATACAGGATAATTTACGGGGCGAAGATTAAGGTTAAAGATGGAGACGTGGTAGAGCCTGGTACTCTGATTGCTGAATGGGATCCCTTCACCACTCCAATTCTCACTGAGGTCGAGGGTACGGTTAAATTTGGCGATTTGATTGAGGGACAAACACTTCAGGAAAAAATCGACCCGGTTACGGGTAAGTCCAGTAAGGTGGTAATGGAGTACAGAGATATTGGTGATCTGCGACCCAGAATTTCCATTAAGGACGTAAGAGGTAGAACGGCGAGAGTTGGTGAGGCCGGGTATGCTCGTTATTACCTGCCGGTGGGCGCTATTTTGATGGTTAATGAGGGAGATCACGTGTATCCGGGCGATGTTCTAGCCAGGATTCCGAGAGAAACGACCAAAACTAAGGATATTACAGGTGGTCTTCCCAGGGTTGCGGAGCTCTTTGAGGTTCGGAAACCCAAGGAATATGCGATAATTTCCGAAATTGATGGAGTTGTTCATTTTGGTAAGGATGTTAAGGGTAAGAGAAAGATTATAGTTGAGCCTGAGGTTGGGGAACCAAGAGAGTACTTGATTCCAAAGGGTAAGCATATAACGGTTCATGAAGGTGACTATGTAAGGGCAGGAGAGCCTTTAATGGATGGCTCACCAGATCCTCATGATATTTTGCGAGTTCGAGGTGAGAAGGAACTTGCAAAATATCTAGTTGACGAAATTCAGAAGGTTTACCGCCTGCAGGGTGTTCGAATAAACGATAAGCATATTGAGGTGATTGTTCGACAGATGATGAAGCGGGTGAAAATTACTAATCCTGGTGATTCTGACTTTCTCCCAGGAGAACCCGTTGAAAAACATATTTTTGAGAAGGTAAACTCGCAACTCATTAGTGAAGGTAAGACTCCAGCAGAAGCGGAACCACTATTGCTTGGAATCACCAAGGCATCTCTCAGTACCGAAAGCTTCATATCTGCAGCTTCATTTCAGGAAACCACAAAAGTATTGACAGATGCTGCAGCCGCTGGCAAAGTAGATCGGCTTCGGGGCTTGAAGGAAAATGTTATTGTTGGTAGGTTAATTCCCGCAGGAACCGGGTTGCCCAAGTACAGAGCAATTAGGGAAAAAGCTAGTGTTTTTGGTTAAAAAGCTGTTGACAATGTCTTTAGAAATTTGTATGGAAGCAGGGCTTTGCGACAAACTCTAATGGTTAGCAGAAACAAGTGGAGATTCGGATATGCCAACGATTAATCAGTTGGTTAGAAAAGGTAGAGAGAAAATAAAGGAAAAATCAAAATCGCCTGCCCTTCAGGGGTCACCGCAAAAGCGGGGAGTGTGTGTAAGGGTTTATACGACAACGCCTAAGAAACCTAATTCTGCATTGAGAAAGGTTGCAAGGGTAAGGCTTACGAACGGATACGAGGTTACGGCTTACATACCCGGTATCGGTCACAATCTGCAGGAACACTCTGTTGTTCTGATAAGAGGTGGGCGTGTAAAGGATTTGCCCGGGGTAAGGTATCATATAATTCGTGGAACCTTGGATGCAAGTGGTGTTGCTGATCGTAAGCAGGGTAGATCTAAGTATGGTACCAAGAAGCCGAAATAAGTGATATGCGAACTGAGAGGCCATGATGACTCTGTGGAATCATGGCCTCTCTTTTGTGTCAAATAACTGGAAATCGAGGAAGTGGGATGCCAAGGCGTAGAGAAGTAAAGAAAAGAGAGATTCTTCCTGATCCAAAATACAACAGTAAGTTGGTGGCAAAATTTATAAACCATGTGATGCGTAAGGGTAAAAAAAGTGTTGCCGAAAGAATAGTTTACGGTGCTTTCGATGTTCTAGCCCAGCGCACAAACAAAGATCCTTTAGAAGTGTTCCATCAGGCCTTGGATAATGTACGACCTGTTATTGAGGTGAAATCTCGAAGAGTGGGTGGAGCTACCTATCAGGTTCCTGTTGAGGTTAGACCTGAAAGACGGGATACTCTGGCGATGAGATGGATTGTTGCCTATGCTAAGCAGCGTTCTGAGAAAACCATGATAAATAAGCTAGCTGGCGAACTTCTGGATGCTTCGCAAAATCGTGGTGGTGCTGTGAAGAAACGTGAAGATACACATCGTATGGCTGAAGCTAATAAGGCTTTTGCGCACTATAGATGGTAAGGTTTAATTGGAGCAAAAGTCTAAAAAAAGGAGACAGCGATGAGCAAGAAGAAGTTTGAGCGGACGAAGCCGCATGTGAATGTAGGTACGATAGGGCATATAGATCATGGTAAGACGACGTTGACGGCGGCGATAACGAAGCAGTTAGCGTTGAGGGGTAAGGCTGAGTATGTGCCTTTTGATGAGATAGACAAGGCTCCTGAGGAGCGGGAGAGGGGAATAACGATAGCGACGGCTCATGTTGAGTATGAGACGGAGAAGCGTCATTATGCGCATGTAGATTGTCCTGGTCATGCGGATTATATAAAGAACATGATAACTGGTGCTGCTCAGATGGATGGGGCGATATTGGTGGTTGCGGCGGATGATGGTCCTATGCCTCAGACGCGGGAGCATATATTGTTGGCTCGTCAGGTGGGGGTACCGTATATAGTGGTATTTTTGAACAAGGTGGACATGGTGGATGATCCTGAGTTGATAGAGTTGGTTGAGTTAGAGGTTCGGGAGTTATTGAGCACGTATGGTTTTCCTGGTGATGATGTTCCTGTGATTAAGGGTTCGGCGTTGAAGGCGTTGGAGACGGATGATCCTGAGAGTGAGGATGCGAAGTGTATATTTGAGTTGATGGATGCGATAGATGAGTATATTCCGGAGCCTGTGAGGGATGTGGACAAGCCCTTTTTGATGCCGATAGAGGATGTATTTAGCATAAGTGGGCGAGGTACGGTAGTAACAGGCAGGGTAGAGAGGGGTATAATTAAGGTAGGAGATGAGGTAGAGATAGTAGGATTTAAGCCCACGATGAAGACGGTGTGTACTGGTGTAGAGATGTTTCGTAAGGTACTGGATGAGGGTCGCGCTGGGGATAATATAGGAGTACTTTTGCGTGGTATTAAGCGTGATGAGGTAGAGAGGGGTCAGGTAGTTGCCAAGCCTGGTAGCATAACGCCCCATACGAAGTTTAAGGCGGAGGTATATGTATTGAAGAAGGAGGAGGGGGGCAGGCATACTCCCTTTTTTAGTGGATATAGGCCACAGTTTTATTTTCGGACGACGGATGTTACGGGTACGATAAAGCTTCCCGAGGGGGTTGAGATGGTGATGCCTGGTGATAATGTGAACATGGAGGTTGAGTTGATAACGCCGGTTGCCCTTGAGAAGGAGCTTCGATTTGCAATTCGTGAAGGTGGACGTACAGTAGGTGCCGGAGTCATTACGGATATTATTGAAGAATAGG
>JALXAE010000226.1 GCA_026992355.1 Syntrophobacterales bacterium
CAGCATCAAAGATGGTGATGAAGTGGCTCAGGGTAGAAATCCGCTTGTCGTTGAAATTCCACCTGTTCCTACGGGACTGTCGTCACCATCTTCGGATCGCGACGGTTCATTTACTGTTAACTGGAACGCTGCGCCAACAGCAACCAGTTATCAACTGCAACAAGCGACTAGCGGGAACTGGATGACAATTTATACTGGAGAAGCAACTAGCAAATATCGTTCTCGATTATCTCCTGCAACCTATTATTTTCGAGTAAAATCCTGTAACAGTGGCGGGTGTAGCGGTTATAGTAGTGCGGTCGAAACCCAAGTATATAAACGGGATTATTGTAAGTTTAGATGTGGCGGAATACTAAAATGAAATCTGCTTGTATAACTTCGCGTTTCATATCCTGGGTGTTGCTTGTATACCTATCTGTAGTGAGTTCCTCATTCTCGTCAGAGAAGATAACCTTTTACCACTACGATTTATTGGGTAGCCCTGTGGCTGCCACCAACGAGAAAGGTGAAGTGCTCTGGCGTGAAGAGTACAGCCCGTATGGAAACAAGTTGCTGATTCAGGATGCCATGAGCGACAACGCGCGCGGTTACACGGGTCATGTACATGATACGGAAACCGGGCTCACCTACATGCAGGCCCGGTATTTTGATCCTGAGATAGGTCGTTTCATGGGGATCGATCCGGTAGGATTCAAAACAGAAGATCCTGTTTCTTTCAATCGCTATGTATACGGAAACAATAATCCATATAGATATATTGACCCTAATGGTGAGTGGTCAACAGAAGCTCATAATTACTTTATTGACAAATTTTCAGAAAAGCATGATTTTTCGAGTAGCGCGGTTAGATCTATTAAATCAGGTAGTAAATACGCAGATAGTTTAAAATTCCAGTTTGGTGATTCAGCACATATGCATGCTATGGGCAATGGCGTAAATTCGGTAAGAGAACAATCTCTGAAAATGAATAATTTTATAGCTAAAAAAATGAATAGTTATAAAAGGTTATTAGAAAAAGCTGAGGTAGCATCGAGTAAAAGGGCGGGTAGAATGAAAAGTCCAAGAGCAAGACTGACTGATAAGGCATATCATGACCTTGGGATGGCACTTCATGCGGTAATGGATTCTACTTCTCCTGCTCATAAAGGATTTCAAGTTTGGAGTTGGAGCCGGGAGACAGTATACAGACATGGGAATTTTAACAAATCTATTGAAAATTTAGAAGCCGCACAAAGTGAAATTAACACAAAAGATACTTTGGATGCAATGGAAAGTGTTATGAGTGAATAGTTATAACAGGGGTTCTTCTAATGAAAATTTTTTTTGAATTATTAACAGTATTTATTGTTTCAATACTTATTGGCAGTTTTATTGCTTATAGTTGGGAAAATCAGTCACTAGAAAGAATAGCGGATTTTCTATTTAGTTTTTTTTTACCATCTATTATATCTTCAATATTTGTAGCAGGAGGAAAAGAAGGTGCTGGATCAACAGCTATCATAGTAGGGGTAGTCATCCAATGTTTTTCTATTTTTTACCTTTTAAAGTTTTTTTATATAAAAATTAAAACATCAAGAAGCAGCTTAAATAAATCAGGTTAAGCTACTATTAGAATACACTCGGAGAGTCAAAATCTACACTCTGACTTGGCCTAATTCAAACTGACACCTTAGTTAAGAACAAGAAGCGTAAGATGCACCGTAAGTGTTTTTTCAGCATATGAAGAAGCAGACTCCGAAGGGGTTGACATAGAGAAAGTAGATATTCGTAGTAATGGCGCGCTTATAATTTATTTTAATAAGTATGCTCTATCTGTTTCTTTTGAAGAAGATAGTTTACTAGAAGAGATATGGTCGATAACCCCTGATAATGCTGCACCCTATTTTTAATCATTCTTGGTCAGCTTCATTAACAAATGATGGTAATGTTGTGTTGGTTATTGAAAAAACTGACTATTGGAATAGAAATAAGAAAACAGAAATGGCAGGCCATATTGCTGTTTCAAAAGCCATTCCACTTCTGCTATGCAGGTGAGTTTGAATTAAACTTTATATTAAGACTTGGTACTAAGTGAATTCGAAGTGTAGAAATGCGAGAAAGCAGTTCCTTTATTAATGAAAAAGTGCAGGCTTCCTGCTCATGTCCGAATGGATTTGATTTAGGGTGCAGTGTTAAAGCGTAATGTATAGAGATTTTCGAGATTCGACCGTTGTGAACCAAGTCAGATAAAACCATTGTAGGAACCGTTGCAAGTACTACGGCCAAAAGTGGGAAGCGGAATGTGTCAACAACCAATATTGAACCTCAACTACCGGCAGGGAGTAAAATTGGGAGGTTGAGCTGGCAGATCCAACGAGAAACGACGAGTAATGTTCTGTAACAGTAGCGATACAGCGGTTATAGTAGTGAGGTCAATAATCAAGTAGATATACGGGATTTTTTATAAGTTTAAATGTGGCGGAATACTAAAATGAAATCTGCTTGTATAACTTCGCGTTTCATATCCTGGGTGGTGCTTGTATACCTATCTGTAGTGAGTTCTTCGTTCTCGTCAGAGAAGATAACCTTTTACCACTACGATTTATTGGGTAGCCCTGTGGCTGCCACAAACGAGAAAGGTGAAGTGCTCTGGCGTGAAGAGTACAGCCCGTATGGAAACAAGTTGCTGATTCAGGATGCCATGAGCGACAACGTTCGTGGTTACACGGGTCACGTACACGATACGGAAACCGGACTCACCTACATGCAGGCCCGGTATTTTGATCCAGAGATCGGACGGTTCATGGGGGTCGATCCGGTTGAGTTTCATGAAGATAACCCAGCTTACTTCAACAGATATGCTTACGCTGGGAATAATCCCTATAAATATATCGATAAAACTGGAGAGGCTTATGGTGATCCCGAAGCACCTGAGCCGGAAGGTTCTGCATTTAATCATGCGGATTGGAATGGAATTTCAAGTGGGGCTGGAACTTTCGAGGATTGGAAAGGCTCAGTCACTCCGTCAGAAAGAAATTCATGGATGATACGATCTCAAATAAGAGAGCATGGGTATTTTGGCGCTATAATGAATTTCTGGTTCAAAGGAATTAAACTTCCTTCAGTTCGAGCCCCAAAGAAAGGATTGGGCGGAAACCCATTTAAAGGGAAAACGCCACAGCAAATAGATGATGCATTTCGCAAGAAAGGTTTTGATGTTAAAGGAACTGATCCTGTTGCAGGTAAAGGCAGCTATATCAACCCCACAACCGGAAGAAAATATTACATAGACAAAGGTGGAAAATATAAGAAAGGCACTGAGTTGCCGCACGTTGATGTGCATCGGCCATCAAATTCATCATTACCCAAGAAAAAGTTTCCTTTGGGTGATCGGTTAATTGAGTAGGGGGCGCTATGCTGACTTTTGAATGGAATAAGGACGCTGAACAGCTAGAGATTCACGCCGATAGTGAAGGCTTGAAAGAGCTGGTTAAACATATCAAAAAACTGGCAAGCGTTGAGGGAAACGAGCACTTACACCTAATGACGGAAGACTGGGGTGGTGAAGAACTGTCAAACGATAAGCAGAATGAAAAATCAGAATTAATTCATCACGTAAAAATATTTAAGTGGGCAGATGATTGAGTGTCATATTGAGACAAATCCTGCTTTTTCTGGCTCTTTTCATTACAGGCCAAACATGGGGAATATCTGTTGCACACCACCAGTTCGACGCTGGAAATGTCGGTCATGTCGTAAATGAATATGTCTATGATGTCACTGTAAACCTCCAAGTTTGTTGTGGCATTCATTCTCAAGGGCAAAATGCCAATGATGGGTATTTGTTGGCTTTAACCGGTGATTTTCTTGCCCCAAAGAAAGGATTAACGACGCCAAACAAATACTTCGGGAGCAAGACATACAAGGAAGCTGAAAAAGCACTCACAGATAAGTTTGGACCTCCTAGGGGAGGCGGCAAATTCAACAAGTCGTTCTTCAATGAAAAGACAGGTCGTACTTATAATCTTCATAAAGACCCATCCCACAGAGGTGGAAAAGGACATATCTGCCTGCCTGTGAATGGCACTCAATGTCCCTTCTGGAATATCGCCTGGATGGTGGTGTAGCGATCGGTGCTAGGGTTGAACCAAATTTCCTGCCAACAGCGCCAGAGGATGCGTATCCACATTGTAGGCCAAAGCGCGGAGCCATCTGAGAAAAGCCCGTCTCAAGCGTCTCTAGCCCTTGCTATTGCCGGGTCAATGCCGGAAAATTCCTCGTTTGTTCACGCAGTTTCAGCGCCCATGCCCCTACTTGCCCTGGGAATCAATCATCAGACGGCTCC
>JALXAE010000227.1 GCA_026992355.1 Syntrophobacterales bacterium
GATTGATGTATTACTGTAAACCGATATTAGGAGAAGAATAGAATCCAAAAAGACAAAAATGAAAACGAACTATTTGAGAAGATTTGGAGAGTATTTAATGCGTGAGGGATATACTCTAAGGAAGCAAATCAATAATTTTTTGAGTGACATGCTAAGTTTAGAAGGTCGGGGAGAGAACCCTTCTATCTCTCCAGAACCAGACATACTTTCACTTGGATTAGGAGAGATTGTCAATGGACTTAATTAGCAGAAGCTTCAAACTCTTCTTGGCAAATATACTTTTAACTTCTAAACAGAGAGAAGATGCAAAAAAGAAGTATAGTGGCGTATGCAAAAAACTACACGATCGATATTATCCTAAAACTAAGTATAATGGAAGTACTAAGTTGTTAATAGGATCTTACGGTAAACATACAAACATCAGGCCACCCAGGGATGTTGACGTTTTATTTATTATGCCTAATGGGAAATTTCATCAATATGATGATAATAAGGCAAACGGTCAATCTCAGTTATTGCAAGACATAAAGAAGATCCTTAGTGAAAAATATTCTACCACGGATAAAATCAAGGCTTGGGGCAAAGTTGTCTTGGTCCAATTTGCAAACGGCACTCATAACATAGAATTGCTCCCAGCTTGGGAGAAAGCGGATGGTAAATTTATTATCCCTAATACTGAGAACGGTGGATATTGGGAAACATGGGATCCAAGGACTGAGATAAAGAAAATTGACGATTCAGACAAAAAAACAAACGGAAAAACAAGGGCTTTAATTAGAATGATTAAAAAATGGTCGGAGAACTGTTCAGTAAAATTAAAATCGTTTCAAATAGAAGAAAAAGTAGTTTCCTTCTTTACTTCTAATGATTCAGATAAAGAATATCCAATTATAGTTAGAGACTTCTTTGAGTACTTTTATAATTTGGCAGACCAAACAGCAAAGAGTCATCTAAAAACTGCATATAATAGAGCTTGTAAGGCCTGCGATTTGGACAATGGAGGTAAAATTAAAAAAGCTAGTGAGGAATGGAAAAAGGTATTTGGTGATAATTTCCCTTCCGTAGAGAGTTCTTCAAGAAGCTATCAGGAAAACAAACCAGTTTTAGCTGATTATTCACATTGTGAACCGCTAAGATGGCCTTTTAGAAGAATATACAAGGTACGTATTGACGCATATATTTATACAGGAAACAAAACAAGAAGATTAGGTGGTATTAATTCAGACGGGAGGCTTTTGTCGCCTGGTTTTTGGCTTAAATTTATTGCAAGGACAAATGCAAGAGGTAATTTTAATTATTACTGGCAGGTTGTGAATACTGGAGAAGCAGCACGAGATAATAATGATTTAAGGGGAAATATTTTTAAAGGTGGGCAACTTCAATGGGAATATACCAAATATCCAGGAAAGCATTGGATTGAGTGTTTTATTGTCGTAGACAATATTTGTGTTGGTAGAAGTGAGAAATTCTTTGTAAATATAAGATAATGCAGGTTATTATGGATGAGATTAATCTACAAGTAGTTAGAGAATCCTTTGGACGGGTTGCATATTCTCATAAAACACATGAGAAAGCAGCCGAGATTGAGGATCGAAATAGTAAGTTAATTAAATGGGCTAACATTGGTTTGGCGGCGTTAACTTCAGGAACATTAATTAGTACAATTGTTACTAACCAAAATACGTTCATTTATATAAGTGCGCTCCTATCAAATATTATGTTATTTGGCACATTTGTTCAATTAAAGTTTAAACCTGAAAAAAAAGCCGAGAAACACCGTTATATAGCAAAAGAACTTTGGTATATAAGAGAAAAGTACATTAATCTAATGGCTGATATAATAAATGCAAAATTAAATGATGACGAAATTATCTCAAAAAGAGATCAATTGATTGAAGAATTGAGCCTTATTTATAAGTTTGCTCCCCAGACAAGTTCAAAGGCTTACGAAAAAGCCAGAAAAGCACTCAAGATCCATGAAGAGTTAACATTTTCAGATGAGGAAATCGATCAGTTTTTACCAGAGGGCTTACAAAGTCCCAGGTCGGGGGTTAAAAAAGGCATAAGAAATCGCTGTTATCTCGAAGATTAAGCTACGACCCTTGAAAAGAAGCAACATGCTTAAGTTTCTGGCATCATTCATCAGGCTACATGCTCTGAGCACCCAGCCTGAGGCAAATAAGTATTCCGCAGACCGTTCTGCCCAATATTCCATGTTGTCAGCTTTCAATAGGAACAATTGATGAGAAATCCAAAATGGACAAGAGATGAGTTAATTCTGGCTTTGGAACTGTATTTTCGCTGCAAACCTTCTAAAATCAACAAAGAGCATCCTGAGGTTGTACGCCTGAGCAAGTTGCTCAATTCACTTCCAATCCATCCCCAAAAAGAAAAGTATGAAAAATTTAGAAACCCAAATGGTGTTTACATGAAACTATGTAACTTCTTGCGATGTGACCCAACCTATCATGGCAAGGGGTTGCGGGCTGGCAGTAAGTTAGAGGAAAAAATCTGGAGTGAGTTTGCGGCTGACAGAGAAAAATTACAAAAGATTGCCACAGCAATTAAGGAGTGTGCCTCAATAGTTCCACGACCTATTGAGGGAGATATTCCTGAATATGAGGAATTTGAAGAGGGGAAAATTTTAACCAGACTTCATAAAATAAGGGAACGTTCCACTTCAGCTGTAAAAAAGAAGAAAGAAGTGGTTCTAAGGAGAAAGGGAAGACTTCTTTGTGAAGCATGTGGGTTTGATTTTGAGAAAAAATATGGAAATATTGGAAAGGGCTTTGCAGAATGTCACCATATTAAACCATTGTCTGATCTAAGGCCAAATCAAAAAACAAAACTGAGAGATTTATCCATATTATGCTCAAATTGCCATAGAATGATTCATAGAACCAAGCCAATGCTTTCTTTGTCAGAATTTAGAAAGATTTTACGATAACAAAGCACTGAACGTGTCTACTATTCTGTTAGGTTAGACGGCAGCAGATATGCTTGTTTGGATGCTTAAATAACCCGGGTGATAAAGAGGGGTGGCAGATTCCATGGAAAACTTGTCAGGGAAGCAAAAAGCCCTTCGTCTTGTTGAATATCTTTCTCGACTTGCTCAATTACGAACCAAGCAGGTGCGAGACGTCACCGACTATAAAAGGGTCCTGTGGCTCTCTGATATCCCAGAACAAAGGGGCTGTTTCACACAAGCACGAGGCCGAAGCGAGGATTACGATTCAGATATCTGGATTGAGGTACAGACCAGACCAGAACCAAAATTGCCAATTGTACCGCATCAATGTGAAGGGTGGGTTGAGAAAACGTCCCTAAGAAAAAAGAATGACCTCCCAGAACTCTTACCTGAAAGAACCATAGAGATCAAGAACCCCAGATGGCAAGAAGGAACCACTCAGCCAGAGTACGTCTCTGTAATCAAGCATTTGGAAGATTTTCCTGATGTTCAAAAGGCGTGGGACAACTATCTTGAGGAGTTATGGTTGCCATGGGTAGATGATCATAATGCTTGGGAAAGTGTCCACAAAGTTTATTCTACGCTCTTTGCGATTTATCAAGAACAACTCCGACTCGGTGAGGAATACGAACTCATTCTTGGCCTGGGATTACTTACTTGGCGAACACCCACGGGCCAACATGTTCGTCGGCATCTACTTGTCTCTGACGCTGTTCTTGAGTTTGAAGCGCGCTTAGGGAAGTTCACTGTTCGTCCTCATCCAGAGGGTGCAAAACTCCGTCCTGAATTAGACATGTTGAGTGTAGAAGAACAACCTATACGCGCCGAAGAAGCAGTAAAAGCGTCGTTGGCTGCTTCAAGAGACGATCCTTGGGATAGGGATTGTGTTGAAGGAGTGCTTCAATCGCTAGTACATTCTATAGATCCCCAGGGGGAGTATGTTGACACTCTGAGAAGAGGTGACCGCCACGCGACAGAGAAACCAATTGTCGAATATGCCCCAGCGCTAATTCTCCGAAAGCGTTCTGCCAAGGGACTTACGGAAACATTACAACGAATCAAGGAGCGGATCGAAAACGATGACAGTATTCCTGTTGAGTTCGCTGATCTCGCCGAAATTAATGACGAGGTTGACTGGGGAAAAGATCACCCGGAAGAGCAAAACGTGACATTCGATGGAGAGATCTTCTTTCCAAAACCGTCTAACGAAGAACAGCGGCGTATTGTAGATAAGATCTGGTCAGCAAGTGGTGTTCTTGTACAAGGGCCACCTGGAACTGGGAAATCGCATACTATCGCAAACCTGATCTGTCATTTACTCGCTACGGGTCACCGAATACTTGTC
>JALXAE010000228.1 GCA_026992355.1 Syntrophobacterales bacterium
TGATCCGGGTGTGAGAACAATGTTGTGTGAATTCCTTGGGGCTAGAGGATTCCGGTGTTTGGTGGCGGATAGTGTGGACAACGCTGTGAACATTGTAGAGAATGAAGCAGTAGATGTAATTTTGGTTGATGTAAATCTAGAGGGAAAGTCTGGTTTTGATTTAATCAGTTACGTTAATCTACATTATTCTGATGTACCATGTATAGTTGTCACAGGAAATGACGATTGGGAAGTAGCAAAGGTTGCAATAGATGTTGGTGCTTATGGCTATGTAGTAAAACCTTTCAGTCTGACCGAGATCCTTGTGTATGTGGAAAATGCTCTCCGAAGGCGGAGACTTGAAATATTGAAAAAGCAGTATCACCACGATATTGCTCGTGCTGTTTCCAAGAAGACTGAAGATTTGCAATCCATTATATTCAGGATGCACTCTATCTTACATGGTACAGTTATGGCTGTATCTGGTTTGGTAGAAGTGCGAGATCCCTATACTGCGGGACACCAGAGGAGAGTTGCCAGTTTGGCATCTGTCATAGCCCAGGAGATGGGGTTATCAAAAGTTCGAGTTGAAAACATATATACAGCGAGCCTCATCCACGATATTGGCAAGATTGCTGTCCCTGCGGAAATATTGAATAAACCCGGAAAATTGGATTCAGTTGAATTTGAGTTAATAAAGAGACATCCACATATAGGTTACAATATTTTGAAGGACATCGACTTTGGCTTTCCGGCTCATGAGATTGTATATCAACATCACGAGAGAATTAATGGCTCAGGGTATCCTCGGGCTCTCAAAGGATCTGCGATTCTGATCGAAGCCAGGATAATAGCTGTAGCAGATGTGGTGGAGGCTATAGCATCACACAGACCGTATAGACCAAGCCTTGGCATTGATTTTGCCCTTAAAGAGATAGAGAGCAACCAGGGAGAGCTTTACGATCCAGAAGTCGTAGAATGTTGTGTAAGACTTTTTAAAGAAAAGGGATTTCGTTTTGAAAAGTTGTATTAATTACCATCGGGGAAGGAGAGCAATCCATGTTCCTTCCCCGAAATGTTTTCATGTTTTTAATCGAATGCCATCTCAGGTTTCCAGACTTCCCATACTTTGCCAACTAGATCAGGACCAGGCTTGAGCGTAACTTTTCCAGGTTGCCAACCTGCGGGGGTTGCTTCTCCTGTTTTTGCTACATGCTGGAAGGCTTTTATCTGGCGTATAAATTCGAGAACATTTCTTCCTACTGGAGGGGTTAATATTTCCATGGCCTGAATTATTCCTTCGGGATCAATCAAGAAACGACCTCGAATATCCACCGCCGCTTCTTCATCATAGACTCCGTAGGCCCTACCAATTTTACCTCCCGGATCCGAAAGCAACGGGAATGGCACTCCACCAGGAACCATTTTGGAGAGTTCCTCTTCCTGCCATATTTTATGAGTAAAACGACTATCAACACTCATTGCAAGGACTTCCACACCCAGAGAACGAATTTCGTCGTATTTTACTGCGACCGCAGCAAGCTCGGTGGGTCAGACAAAGGTAAAATCACCGGGATAAAAGCATAAGGCGACCCATTTGCCCTTAAAATCCGATAACTTAATGTTTTTAAATTCTCCTTTGTGGTAAGCAGCAGCTTCAAAATCTGGTGCTTTTTTACCTACGGTTGCACGCATGATGTCCCCTCCTTTTGGTGTCAAGTCTTTAGGTTCTTCTCCCTTTTGAGGTTCTGTTGGTTCTATTAGTCCCCTTGCTGGCTCTACACAGGAAGTCTGCTTTTCCTCACTCATGGCTCAAGCCTCCCTTGTTACGGTTAAAGAATACTAAAAGAAATAACGTATTCTCGCATAAATGTTAGTATTTTCTTCAAACTGGCCAAAAAAGGTGGACGATTCAACTCCGAAAAATACGTTGGCTCCCAGGGTTACGGTTATGTTATCGGAATATTTGTAAGAAATTTTAGGTCTGCAATAGAGATCCTTTTCAATTGGTGCGAAAAATCCAAAGAAAGAAAGAGTGAGATTTTGCTGCATGAAAAGACCTGTGTATCTTAGAGTTAACCATAGCCTTTCTCTGTCTCGGTTTCCTCCGGACTTTTTATACTGGGAATAATCCAGAAGATGTTCCATGTAGGCCTGGACTCCAATCGATTGATCAGCAGCAATTTCGTGGGAGTAGCCAAGCAGCCATCTAAATTCCGAATTAGGAACGTACGGATCAGAACCGTTAAGATCATCTAAACTTCTATACCATGCCACCTCAGCATTAAAAATACCTCCCGCAATAGGGCCTCTCATACTACTGCCCCATACCTCGAGATGAGGGAAAAAAGGTTTGTTTTTATCAACATCAAAACCTGAAGGTACTCCCCAGCGTCCTCTATAGCCGTACACTGCTATTTCCCAGCTGCCAAGAGTTCCGAAAATTCTAGCAGCGATCTCACCATTTTCAATCTCTGTATCAGGATAGTCCGGATCTATCTCAGGGTTTAAAGGACCGGAAAGACTTCCAGAAAGGGGATTGTAATAGGATAGTCTTTCACCGCTTATGAATTGGTCAGGTGTAAAAAAAGGTAACCATGCAATGTCCACAGAAAACTTATCAAAAAACAGGGTCCATCTAATAGCATTTGCAGGTTTTTTCAGGTATTCATCATCTCGACCAAGGAAGAAACTCTGCCAGTCTTTGGGAAACACGTCATTTAGAAAAACGAAATCACCCGTACCCCAAGTAATTATTTGTCGCCCCAACTTTATGTCTAGGGCATCTAAAGGTAACAAAATATATGATTCCCTGAAATTGAAGTGCAATTCCCTATCGGTTCCATCAAAGATAAACTCCGGTTTCAGGGAAATGGTAAAATCATCGGTATCTTTAGTGTAATCTAGCTGTAACCTTACTTCGCCCAGCAACCAGTCCGTCTTGGCGAGGTCATTATCTACTACACGATAACTTCCAGAGGTTTCAAAAAACCCACTTAAATCCTCCAGCACACTCATAGCGAACACAGGCATTCTTCCAAAGAAGAATATCAGCAAGGCCAGAAAATAAAGATACGATATATAACATTTTCCCTGCTTAGCTAATGCCACTCCCTATTTTACCTCCTGATATATTTCCTAGGTGGTCTCCTCAGGTACCGTTCTGTGAAAATTCGTTTGGGTATATTCTTATTGTATTGAACCTTAAGAAATTTAAGAATTGTATAGCCTCCTGAATTTAGGTCTTCCATCTTTGCTTCCACAACCGTTGGAAATCCCTGAATGTTTTTAACACTCAGCACAGTCATTCTTCTGTATAGCTTGCCGCCTTTATCGTAGTATTCCGCTTTCATTGGGAGAAATGTGTTTTTGTCAATCCATACGTAATAGTAGCTGAATTCCACAATATCTGCGTCTTTAGGGGTGTTTTTCAGAATGTAATATTTGTCGGTTTCCTTTTCCAGTTCGTGGTTGTCATCCTGAGGTGATCTTCCGGATACATCTTCATAGAAAAAATGTGAACCCACAAAGCTGGTTCTTTTGTCGGTGGCAGCGATTCGCTTTACAAGGTCTAAGGCTGGCAGGTAAAGCCACCTATCGTCGTCTCTATCTATATGTTTGTGAACCATAAAAACGGTTTTTCTGACATCTCCAGGCCTGAAAAAATAGACGTAATAATATTGCTCACCCCCATCTTCCACGTCTTTCCTCAAAATCTTGAATTCTCTTTCTCTAATTCGACCCTGGGAGTCATAGATCTTCATAGCAGCATTTGCGATGCCATCATCACCTGCATAATAGGATGCCAGGTTGGCCTTTTCGACAATTTCGTTAACGTCCATAGCGGAAGCTAGGCCAAATGGCAGCAGGTAAAGTAGAGTTAATAGCGCAAGAACACTAAAAACTGCGAGTTTTTTCATTTCAAATCCTCCGATCTAATTATTTTCGCATTTATCCCTTCACAAATCGCTTAAACAGTGTTCTCTCAAAAAGGTTAATCATTGAAGGCAGTATAATCAAAGTGGCTATAGCCGATATTGCCATGATTGAGGCAATCAAGAAGCCAACAGTCCGGTAGGGTATTAAATGAGCAAAAAGTAGTGGGAGGAACCCAATGGCTATTACTATTGCATTTCTGGTTATGGCCCTTGCAGGTTCTTGGAACATAATCTGACAGGTTTCGTGCCACGATTTCTTGTCGTCAAATATTTCCATGCTTCTTTGTATGAAATGAATGGCAAAGTCTATACTCATGCCCAGTGTCAAACTGGAGAGCACTGCAACGGGCATGTCATAATCCTTGCCGATCCATCCTA
>JALXAE010000229.1 GCA_026992355.1 Syntrophobacterales bacterium
CCCCATAAGGCATAGGTTTATCCTCAGAAGCTGCTTTGTAGGCAACGTCGTTAACGTATACCTTGAGATAGGCCCCATGGGGACTTTTACCTTCATAAAGACCCTCTTTACCTGGAAAGAAATGCCATTTGTGGTATGGATTGTCCTTTGTAATGTACGTCCAAAAAACCGCTCCTTCCGGCTCAGGCATCTTACTTTGCCCGGCCATTAAAAACCCACTAACCGCAAATAGGCTTACACAAACAACCACTCCCAAAATTTTTTTAAACATAAATAACTCCTTTTGACAGAAACTTTAAAAATGAACCAGTAACAGACTAATTAAGTCCTACTTGTTTCATAATATGTAACATAGCAAACTGCAAAAGACAAATTTTCAAAGGCCAGCCTTATTGATTGATGCTGCGAAAATGCAACCAGCGAAAATCACATAACAATTCAAAGATTGATTTCTGCCTTATGGGAGAACTAAAATACTATCGTTATGAAAGAAAATGCGACTTATAGAACAACAATTTTTTACGACACTTCTACCATTAATTTCACGGATTTAAAGCTAGATCAGGTACCAACCGGAGCCGGTGTGTATATATTTAAAGACCACTCCGAAAAAGTATTATACGTCGGGAAAGCAAAAAACCTCAAAAAAAGAATAGCCTATTATCTTAAAAAACCTCTACCCACTAAAACGGAATTATTAATAAATAAAACTTCCTTCGTTCAATTCCTGGTAACAAAAACGGAAGACGACGCCTTGGTGCTGGAAGCACAACTAATTAAAAAGTCCAGGCCACCTTACAACGCAGTCTTAAGGGATGACAAAAATTATCCCGCATTGAAAATAGACCTATGCAATCCATATCCCAGGATTGAAATCGTTCGCAGAGTAAAAAATGACAACGCTCAATACTTTGGTCCTTATACTTCAGCCAGTAGTCTAAAAGAAGCAGTCAGGCTTCTAAGAAAAGCATTTCCTTTAAGGAGTTGCAAGAGCAAGACCCCTCCAAATCGGAGTCGTCCCTGTATAAACCATGATATGGGGCTGTGCTTGGCGCCGTGTTGTAATATAGTGGATCGAAGTGTATACAAAAAAACAGCGGAAAATTTGGTAAAATTCCTGAGTGGCAGCGTAACAGAATTGAAAAACAAACTTCAGAAAGAAATGCATGAAGCAGCTGAAAATTTGGAATTTGAAAAAGCAGCAGTAATTCGCGATCAGATAAAGGCTATTGATTCCATAATATCCCATCAACATATCGTCACTTCAAAAACTCTAAACCAAGACTTCATTGGGGTCTATAAAGAAAATGGACTACTATACGTAGCGATTATATTTGTCAGGTGCGGTGCTGTAACAGGCCAGAAGGTATTTAATTTGAGTGAAGTAGAAGGCGAAATTCCGGAAGTATTGAGTTCGTTTCTCAGGCAATATTACGGTAACACCGGTTTTTTACCCCAAGAGATTATAATTAACACGGAAATTGCAGATAAGCTAATAATGGAAAGGTGGTTACAATCATTAAAAGGCAAAAAAGTAAAGTTAACTTTAAATCCGAAAGGCTTCAAAAAAGAATTAACCTTGATGGCTAATAAGAATGCCCAAGAGTATGCTGTGCATCTGCTTCGTAATGAAAGATCATCAGAAAGATCCATGGAAAAACTTAAAGAGTTGTTGGACTTAGATCAATTTCCAGATCATATGGGTTGTATCGACATATCTACACTCCAAGGACGTTTCTCCATAGGCGTTCTCGTAGTTTTTACTGGAGGGAAACCAAATCCAGGCTTATATAGAGCACTCCCGATAGATGATTTGACAATTTCACCTAGTGATACGGCTATGATGGCTTACACAATTGAACAGCTGGTACAAAAAGAGCCTCAGCTATTGAATTCTCTAGATCTTCTAATAATTGACGGCGGAAAAGCTCAATTAAACGTAGCATCAAAAAAACTTAGCCATTTTTCAATAGCGCTAGCCGCGATTGCTAAAGAAAAAACAGGTAGTCCAAAAAGTAAAAGACTTTTAAATGAAAAAATTTATATTCCCGGGAGGAAAGACCCTTTAAAGCTTAACAAGCAACCAGAAGTTCTTAGACTGGTTCAACAGCTTAGAGACGAAGCTCATAGATTTGCCATTAACAACTACAGAACATTGCACAGGAGAAACCTGAAAAGTTCAATATTAGACTCAATCCCTGGAGTTGGTCCCAAGAGAAAGAAGGCTTTGCTTACTTATTTTAAAGACATTTACGCACTAAAAAGTGCCGATTTAGAAGAAATAATGGCAGTTCCAGGTATTCCATCAGTGATAGCCAAGAGGATTTATGATTTTTTTAATTCTTTTGGAAGGTAAATATAGGAGAGAACATTATGCCCAAATCGATATGTAAAAACATTGCTCTTATAAGTATTGGTATTTTGCTCAATATTTCAAATTCCGGAAGCTTCGCAGCATCTTCGCTCCACTTAAGCTCAGCAGCTATGTGTGAACGTGTTTATAACAATCAGTGCGTAGCTCCCTCCGTTGTTTTTTCAGTCGCAAAGAGACAAATTTTTTGCTATACTAAATTTGATGGTTTTGTTAAGCCAATTGCGATTTATCATCGGTGGTACCACAGGGGCGAATTAAGCACTCAGATACGCATTAAACTGGATAAACCTGCTAAACCAGCGGTAAGCGCCATACAGTTGCGCGAAACTGACAAAGGTCCGTGGCAAGTAGAAGTAGTTGATATAACAGGTAAAGTTTACGCTGTCCTCAGATTTAGCATCACGGATTAACTTGATGCGTGCGTTATTTGTTTTTCTTAAAACAATAAGATGGCAAGATGTTATTGACATCTTAATAAACAGTTACATTTTGTTCAGAATTTATGTACTCTTTCATCAAACCAGCGCATTTCGCGTAATTATAGGAATTGCTATACTATGGGTAGCTCAAAAAGTTGCAATATCTTTGGGGCTTGTCATAACCAGCTGGGTTTTGCAGGCCATCATTGCTGTAGCTGCAATTATTATCATCGTTGTTTTTAGAAACGAATTACGAACTGTTTTACAGGTACACAACCTCCGCAGTTTTCTTTGGGGAAGTCCGGCAAGAACAATTGAAACCCCAGAAGAAATCATAGCAAAAGCTGTTACTCAGATGGGCAAAAAACGCATAGGTGCTCTATTAGTTTTTCCTGGGAGAGAGGATATAGCGGAACTTGTTCACGGCGGTATTCCCTGGAATGGCAAGGTATCCCAAGAAATGATTATTAGTATATTCTGGCCCAACAACCCGGTTCATGATGGGGCAATTATAATTGATGGCGACATAATTAAGGAAGTAGGTGTTTTATTGCCTTTATCTCAAAGGCCGGACTTGCCTACCTTTTATGGTACAAGACACCGGGCTGCCCTCGGTTTAGCTGAAAGAAGTGATGCTTTAGTCATTGTGGTTTCAGAAGAAAGGGGTCGTATATCAATAGCAAAAAATGGGGACATCAGGGCTGTTCCCGGCGCCGATGAAATCAAAGAGGAGCTACATGCCCATAGTAAGCCCTTTGCTCAAGAAGAACCAGAAAGCTACAAACGAAGAGCTACGTTAAAAACTGTTCTTGCTGGCTTTGCCTCTCTTGTAATTATAACCTCGATATGGTTCGGATTCACGAGAAGCAAAGATGTTATAATGTCACTAGATGTACCCATTGAATTTGTTAATAGACCGCAGGATTTGGAAATATTGGATGCCCGTCCCACCCAGGTGCGAGTCCATGTTAGCGGAGCCAGTGCTTTATTGAGAACGTTAAGACCCCAACAGGTGTCTGTACAGGTTGATCTTAGCCAAGCAACTGAAGGTCGCAATGTCTTAGCCATTACCCAGGACAATGTGTACCTACCTCCAGGAGTTTTACTAAACAGAATAGAGCCTCACTTCATAGAGGTTATTCTAGACCGATTAATTGTAAAAGAGGTTACAGTACAGGCAGATTGGGAAGGACACCTTGATGACAATCTATTAATGAGCAAGGTGGAAGTTTTCCCGTCCAAGATTTCTATCATAGGCGGGAAATCCATTCTTAAAGACATCAAAACAATCTACACTATTCCAATACGATTAGACACCATCAAAAGCTCGGGAGAGGTTACCGTTCCCTTAATACTCGCACCCGCATCAATAAAGCTCGCACCGGGAATGCCCGAAAAAGTAAAAGTTAAATACACCATAACGAAGCGTACGTCTCAGGTATTAGATAAGAAAGGCTTCAATGTGAATCATTGGAAAGAAAAAACGGAACTCAAACGCTCATATAATAAAATGCTTCAGCCAGAAATTGCCCTCTAATTCAGATAAGCAATGCTCATAGCATCCCCTCCAGATAAGGAGGGGATGCACATCAACTGCTAATTTTCAGTTGACTCTTCGCTAGCTTCACTTTCTTGAGGCGATGGTTCTTCTGTTGATGGATCTTTGATATCTTCTTGCGCAGTTTCTTTCAAACCAGCAAATTTTTCCTTAATTTCATTTTTCTTGTCTTCAAATTGTTTAGTTATTTCTTCAATCCTCTGATTAAACTGCTCAACCTCCGCCTCAGCCAGTTTTACTTTATCTAACATTTCCTGGGCTTCAGGGTTCTCTTGCCAGTTTGCGTTTCCCTGCAGATATTCCTTATAAACAAAAGCACCAAATTCACTTAAAGCTTTTTCCAGTTTCTTCATGGACTTTCTTTGCATTAATTTCTGTTGCTGAATCTTCACGATTTTAAGGAGCCAATAAACAAAAACAAAGGCATATCGTTTTACACAAAGCACGATTCTTTGCCCGAACGTTTTAGATTTCTCCACAATCTGATTCATTACTTAACCTCCCCTTTTGATAATTCGTTTTAATTCTTCAATCTTTTCGCTCATCCTGCTTATATGACTGCCTGGCCAAAAAATCCTTCTACAGGAAGGACAAGTAGAAAATTCACTAGCTGTATTTAAAATATAATCCGGCACATGTCCATAAGCATCTTCTCTCTCAATTCTGACCAACTCAATATTACAATGAGGGCACCGAGTAAAAAATCTATCATCGTCAATATCAATTTTTATTAAACGACAGAGTTCCGCAATCTGGCTTTCCAGATGATTAGATTCTAAACATACAACTCCCTCTATTCTTGTCCATTTTCTATTCCTGGTAATCACTATTCTCCCATCCTTTAAATATTCCTTGATTTGAATGTCACTTCGTAAAAACCTGTATTCTGTATCAAAACCTAAAATACGGAGCCATTTAGCCAGTTTCCCCAACATGGCATCTGCAACAAACCTTTGATCCCTACCCATCATTTTATACATATCTGTTCACAAACGATGCCTGAGCACATCAGAGGGTATGTTCAAGTTGAAGATATCGTCTGGTATATCTGCATTTTTGCTGGCAGATAACAGCGATAAATTCATTACACCGTCAGGAGTAATCAAAGTTATCTTTGAAGGTAATTCCTTAAGTTCTGCCAAATTAAAGTAGGGGTCATAGATAAGTTCCATCTTAGCAGGCTTACTCAAAGCAATACCACATAATAGAAAGTTACCACACCAATTGAAAGAATTACTAGCTAGTTCCTGTTTAAGATCTTCTTTAAAACATCCAGAAACATAGTTTAACAAAGAAAAAGGCTGTATTGTGATACCTGTAAGGAATTGTACAAGTTGCTCGACATCGTTACTTATGTAAGCTTCCTTATTTGTAACCAGCCATACCACACTTTTTAAATTGCGGTTAAATATCGCTTCTGCTAACGTTTGGCCCCACAAAGAAAATACATCTAATTTTAATTTATCCTTTTTTTTCCACACATGCAAAGTATATCTGAAGGTTTTATGCTTAACAACACTCTTGACTTTAAATTTGGCTTCAAAAGCAGACCACATTGAACATCGGGACTCAATTACTCCTTGAATCTCAGTGGGGAAAAACCTCGTCTCTTTTATCTGTCTGGAGCAATAACAACAGAAACAAACTATAATTAACACAAACAAAAAGTAAACAAGCCTCAATAACTTTTCCCTATTTAGCTAATATTATCGACGGTTAATTTAAGTAACCCAATATATTCAATACAGCCGATTATAATTAACGGTATTCGTTTTCTTTTCTAACCTGCGTATCTTTTGTTTTATTAAATCAGAATTTTCGTGGTTCAGAATAATAGCTTTTTGGTAAAATTTAATAGCTTTATCTATAAGTCCTAATCTCTGGTATATGTCTCCAGCATGATCTGTAATTATTGGGTCATCTGTTACATACTTCAAGGCCAAATCTATATATTTCTTTGCAAGCTCATATTGGCCCTTACGGAAATATACCCATGCCATGCTATCTAAAATATACCCATCTTGAGATCTTATTTTTAAGGCTTTTTTTATCAGTTCCTCTGCTTTATCCAAATTAACACCTTCATCTGCATACGTATATCCAATGTAATTGAGAGCTTCAACATTATCAGGATCAATTTCTAGAATGGTTCGCATTACCTTCAAAGCTTCTTTTTTTCGATTCAGCTTGTCTAAAACAATGCCTTTTCTATATAAAAGATCAATATTTTGCGGAAATTCCTTTAAACCCTCTGTAAATATATCAATAGCACTATCCAGATTATCCTGATCTTCGTAGAAAAGCCCCATGTAAAGATAAAATTCAGGGATAGGCCTTGCACGCTCTAGAGCTTTTTTAAGTACATCTATAGCCATTTTGTATTCGTTTCTATCAGCAAAAAGAAGTGCTAACTTTATTTGAGCAAGTTTCCAAAGACGGCTTTTAGGACTGATTAGCCTATAATAGATTATTGCTTGATCTGTATTTCCCTGCTCTTGATAAGTATTAGCTAAGTAATAAAGAGCCTGATCATACTCTGGTTTATCTTTCAGCAATTCCGAGAAATCCCTTATCGCTTTTTCATACTTCTTTTGCTTTAAATGAATTATGCCAATTTTCAATCTATTTTGAACATCTTTTTTATTAACCTTGGAATATCTTTCGAACATCTGTAAGGCTCTTTGTAAATCTCCCTGTCTCATGTACAAATTCCCTAATCTCTCCAAAGCTGTAGGATTACTGCGATCATAAGAAAGAATTCTCTTATAACACTTTTCAGCTTCAGCAGGTTTGTTTTGTACCTCATACATATAAGCTAAATCATTTAAAGCATCGGTAAAAAAGGGATCAATTTCTAGAGCCTTTTTAAACATTTTTTCTGCAAACTGGTAAAAATGCATGTCCAGAAATACTCTGGCTTTATAATAAAAAGCCATGGGGTTATGCGGTAAAAGCTCAGTTAAGCGATCCAATTTTTCTACAGCCTTATTATAGAAACCAGACTGGGCATAAATTGTTCCAAGCAATAAACATATTTCCGGACTATCTGGATCAAGTTTATAGGCCCTTTCAAAAGCATCTATTGCTTTTTTAGTTTCTCCGGTTCCCGCATAGAGACGGCCTAAAAGTACAAATATGGTCTTATCGTTAGGTTGCAGCAAGGCAGCCTTTTCAATAAAGCTTACAGCCTTCTTCGGCTTCCCAACCTTTATGTACAGCATAGCTAACTCTTTGAGTAAGGTAACACAGTTGGGACATAGCTTTATCGCTTTCTCGTATGCACCAATAGCCTGGCGAGTTTGTTCTTTCCGGGCAAGTACTTGGGCTTTCAGATAATAATAATACAGAGGAGCCCTGTCTAATTTGAGATCCTCGTTCAAAACGATATAACTTGAAGGAGTCTTTATGCCCCCAAAGGTCCCACATGAAACCAAAAAAACACACAATAGAAGAAGTGTATAAATTTTTTTCATGTTTTTAAAAATACCCTCCGTGACTGCCTAAAGTAAACCAGTGAATTTTAGGATAATCAATATCCAGCCCGAACTCAAGAGACCTTTAAAAACAAAAGAAAAAGTTCATATAATTTATCTCTTCCAAAACGGTTAAAAACCATAATAGCATGATATTATTACAAAAATCATGGAAACTAAAATTGTTAGAAAGAGGATGCTATTTAATGAAGGTTTATTCCCAATTTCTTCATTTTTCTAAAGAGAGTGGATTTATGAATACCAAGCTCCTTGGCTGTAGCAGCTTTGTTGAAATTATTGCGCCTCAGAGCCTCTTCTATAATCTTAGCCTCAAGCATATCTTTAGCCTTCCTAATGTCGCCCTTTCTCTTTTCGTCTCCAAGACTTGTTGTAATTTCCTCTGGAAGATGTTCAATCCCTATATATCCTTTGTTGCACAGCACAAATGCCCGTTCAATCACGTTCTCCAACTCCCGTATGTTTCCTGGCCAATTATAGGCCATAAGAAGCGAAAGGGCTTCAGGGGTTATGCCGGTGATATTTTTTCTTCTTAATGTGTTAAATCGTTCAATAAATTCCTCAACGAGCATGGGTATATCTTCTTTCCTTTTACGAAGCGGTGGTAGCTCTATACGCACCACGTTGATTCTGTAGTATAAATCTTCCCGAAACTCCCCCTTATGAACCATTTTCAAAAGGTCTCGATTCGTGGCACAGATTATTCGAACATCGGCTTTCTTGACTCTTGTTGAACCGAGAGGTTCATATGATTTATCCTGAAGAAGGCGAAGAAGCTTCACCTGTACAGCTTGGCTAGTCTCTCCAATTTCATCCAAGAAAAGAGTGCCCCCTTCTGCAATGGTAACCCTACCTGGCTTATCCTTAACCGCTCCTGTAAAAGCTCCCGCTTTATAACCAAAAAGTTCTGATTCGAGCAGGGTGTCGGGAAGAGCTCCACAATTTATGGCAACAAAAGGAGCTTTTCTTCTGGGGCTTAATTCATGAATGGTTCGAGCTATCAACTCTTTACCAGTACCAGTTTCTCCAAGTATCAATACAGTGCTGGGACTTTCAGCAATGGCCGGCAAAACCTCAAGAATCTTTTGCATAAGAGGACTACAACTTACAAGCTCCCCAACTCTATAACGCCCCTCCAGCTCTTTCCTCAAAGCCTCCAATTCGCTCAAATCGCGAAATGTTTCCGCACCACCTACAATTGCTCCCTGGTTATCTCTGAGAACAGCCGTTGAAACGCTTATAGGAACTTTTTCCCCATCGGAATTTATAATGAAACCGGTTTTCCCAATGATGGGTTTCCCCGTTGAAAGGGTCTCACGAAGGGCACATTCGTTTTCACACATACTGGATCGAAAAACTTCCCAGCATTTCCTGTTTACAGCTTCACTCCGGGATATCCCTGTAATTTCCTCTGCAGCTCTATTGAAGAAGGTAATATTCCAATCAAGATCTACTGTGAAAACCCCATCGGAAATACTTTCCAGAATATCGATTCCGGAGATTTCTACTGATTTTGGTGGGTTATTTTTGCCGTTCATCTATAAATGGGATAATATTCCCTTTTTCGTCTCTTTTAAGAGATCGCAGTTCAACCAATTTTATTTTTGGAGTAATACCGATGAAATTGGCCACTTTCTGTCTCATTACATCAACCAAAGTTCTCTGCTCTCTCATCTTATCGTAAAACAGCGACTCTGTTATGGCAACATGGATTTCTAACTGGTCTTCGTGGCCCTTACGGGTAGCAACCAGCTGATACGGTGGAGTTTCTCCTCCAATTTTCTTCAATATGTCCCCTATTCTCTCTGGCACAATATTAATCCCTTTAATAACAACTACTTGGTCACAGCGCCCTAAAATTCTACTTATCCGTCTGAACGTTCGCCCACAAGAACACTTAGTTTCTATCAAGCGACATAGATCGCCAGTACGATAACGAATAACAGGGAAAGCTTCTTTTGTTAGCGTAGTTAACACCAGTTCTCCAACTTTTCCAGCATCAACGGGTTTTCCAGACAACGGATCTACGACTTCCGCAAAAAAGTGATCTTCCTGAACATGCATACCATCCTGCTCAAGACACTCACCAGCAACACCCGGTCCTATAACCTCACTTACCCCATAGTTATCAGTTGCAACGACAAATAGTCTTTCCTCTATTTCTCGCCTCATCTCTTCGGTCCATGGTTCACCCGCACAAACGACATATTTCAAAGACAAGGTTTTAGCATCAATTCCTATCTGTTCCATCCTGTCCGCAATCACCAGAGCATAAGAAGGAGTGGACACAAGAACTGTTGTACGGAAATCCTTCATTATCTTTATTTGTCTTTCAGTTCTTCCTGTCGATGTAGGCAGGACAGATGCACCCAGAAGCTCAGCCCCATAATGAATACCCAGACCACCTGTAAGAAGGCCATAGCCAAAAGTCACCTGAATTACATCCTCCGCCGTCACACCTGCTGCTGTAAGAATCCTTGCCACAAGTTCGCTCCAGGTTTTTAAATCCTGTTTCGTGTATCCAACCACCCTAGGGTTAGTCATTGTACCTGAAGAAGAATGGATTCTCACAACTTCCCGCAACGGAACCGCAAACATCTCATAGGGATAACAATTACTTACATCTTCGCTACTCGTAAATGGCAGCCTTTTTATATCGTCTATATCGGTAAGATCTTCTTCCGGAACAAAGCCGATTTCTTTGAACTTTCGTCTATAAAAAGATACATTCTTAAATACTCGATTAAGTGTTGCCTGAAGCCTTTCCAATTGCAGCTGCCTAAGTTCCTCGGGATCCATACATTCATAACGTGGCTTCCATATATTTTGTTCCCGTTCTTTTGGCACTTTTTAAGCCTCCCAGATATGAGGTGTACCTCTTCCAAGATAAGCCCTTTGAACTTCCGTATGCCCCAGAAGATACTCTCCTGTGCCCTCAAGCACTACCTTCCCCGTTTCAAGAACATATCCCCTGTCGGCAATTTTTAAAGCAGCCCGTGCATTTTGTTCTATGAGTAAAATCGTTGTTCCTTCATTTCTTAATCCTTGAAGAATTTTAAATATTTCCGCAACAATCAAGGGAGCCAGTCCCATAGACGGCTCATCCAGAATGAGTAATCTCGGTCGGCTCATGAGAGCTCTAGCTATTGCTAACATCTGCTGTTCACCACCGCTGAGTGTCCCGGCGAGCTGTTGTTTTCGCTTTCTAAGCACAGGAAACCTGTCAAAAAGTTTTTCTTTCATCTGCTGAATATATTCCCTGTCATGTCGATATAGAAAAGCCCCCATTTCAAGATTAACCTCAACCGAAAGAGTAGAAAACATCTGCCTACCTTCTGGAACAAGAGCTATACCAAGGGAGACAATTTTCTCAGGAGGCATCAGATGAATCTGGTGTTCGTTAAACTTTATGGAACCCTTTGCAGGTTTCAAAAAACCACAAATGGTATGCACCAGAGTTGTCTTACCAGCACCATTGGCACCCACAAGAGTTACTATTTCTCCTTCAGAAACATGGATGGAAACTCCCTTAAGAGCATGTATTCCATCGTAATAGGTATGAACGGTTTTCACAGTCAGCATTTTTAAAATTCCATACTACCCAGATAGACTTCAACCACCTTCTCGTTATTTTTAACATCTTTCGGCGTACCGGATGCCAAAACAGTTCCATGATTCAATACCAGCACGCGATCTGAGCGTTCCATAACAAGATTCATATCATGTTCTACAAGCAGAACAGTTATTCCAAGCTCCCTGATTTTTTCAATCAAGTCTCCCAATTGTTCTGTCTCGGTTGTGTTAAGACCACCTGCGGGTTCATCCAGCAGTAGTAACTTAGGTTCGGTTGCTAGTGCTCTTGCTATTTCAAGAATCTTCTGCTTTCCAAGGGGCAAGGAACCCGCCATCACCTTTTCTTCACCAATCAGTCCAACATAATCAAGAAAATGCCTTGCTCTCTCCTTTATCTCTTTTTCCTCTCTCTTCATAAAGGGTGACCGCAAACCGCAAGACAAAAAGCCCGATTTACTCTTCGTATGTCTTCCTATCATAACATTTTCAAGAACAGTCATGTTTTTAAACAGAGCCACATGCTGAAAGGTCCTGGAAACTCCGAGAGTTGCAATTTGATGGGCTGGCAATTCGTCAATGCGAGAGTTGTTGAAAAAAATCTTTCCCGATGTAAGTGTCAACATTCCACTTATACAATTAAAAAGCGTGGTTTTGCCCGCACCATTCGGACCTATTATGGCCTGAATAATACCCTCTGGAATGGAATAGTTTATTCCGCTAAGTGCAGTAACACCTCCAAATTGTCTAGTTACATTTTCCAATTTTAGAATAACTCTATCCATAATCTAGCTTTTTGCAGCGAACTTTCTTCTTCTAATAGTCTCAACAATAGCCGGCACTAGTCCCCTTGGTATAAACAAAGCTATGATTAGCAATATCACGCCATATATTAACATTTCAAATTCCGAAAAAACCTGCAGCCATTCATTGCTCAAAAAGGTTAAGAAAATTGTCCCAAACACCGCACCCCAGAGGCTTTGAAGACCTCCAACCATTACCATAAGAACAAATCTAATGGACCACATGAGATTAAAAGAACTAGGATTGATGAACTCTACGTAATGGGCATACAAACTACCCGCAAGAGATGCCATCATGGCGCTGAGAACAAAAACCTTAACCTTATAAGCGGAAACAGAAACACCCATAGCCTCGGCTGCTCTTTCATCAGCGTGAATGGCGAGAAATGCTCTGCCTATTCTTGATTTAACAAGATTAAGGCAAAAAATTAAAAATACTACAACACATGCCCAAACAAAATAGTACCAGGCGTAAAGCGACTCTAACCGTAAATTTCCTAAACCCAAGGTCTCTATACCCACAAGTCCTGACGGTCCTCCGGTAAGATTCACTTCCTCATTGAAAACAATATGAACAATCATGCCAAAACCAAGGGTTGCCATGGCAAGATAGTGGCCCTTAAGTTTTAAAGACGGGACACCTATGACATAAGCCACAGCCCCTGTCAGTATCATCCCGCAAACTAGCGCTACAGAAGAAGGCCACCCGAAATGGGTGGTCAAAATCCCGGACGCATAAGCGCCAATGCCCATAAAAGCAGCCTGAGCCAGCGAAATCTGGCCTGCATAACCCATAAGAAGGGATAGGCCCATAGATACAAGAGCGAAAATTCCGGCAAAGACCATCACATCAACGTAATGGCTTATGGATTGTACTGACCCCACCACAACTGGAAAAATCGCTATAGCTATAGCAAAAATCAGTAAAACGAAATTGCTTTTGCCCTTCATTTTTTTAATGACTTCCAGTTTAAAATCGTTTCATTTCTCCCGCTTCCTTACTCCCGAAAAACCCCTGAGGTCTGACAAAGAGCACTAAGAGTAATGCAACAAGAGCCACCGCATCCTTATAGCCAGAAGACACATAACCCGCGCAAAGGGATTCCCCTACACCTAGAAACAAGCCTGCAATCAGAGCACCCCAGAAATGGCCCAATCCTCCCAGAACGGCTGCTCCAAATCCCTTTAGCCCAAGCAAAGCCCCTCTGTCATATTCCATAAGAGACAGAGGAGTTATTGCAACGCCTCCCGCTGCACCTATTGCCGCGCTCAAAACAAAGGAAAGCAATATCATCTTCCTCACAGGTATGCCCATCATTCTGGCCGCCATTGGATTGTCCGCACAAGCACACATGGCTTTCCCATAAAAAGAGCGATTGAAAAAGAGGGTTAAAGCAACAACAATGGCAGTTCCTATAAGAAAAACCCACAAAGATTGTCTTTGAAGGGCTGCTCCAAATATTATCCAGGGTTTACCGTGCGAAAAAGGCTCCAGGCTGTAAGGGTCCTTTCCCCAAAGCAGCATTGCGCTGCCTTTTAAGATTATAGAAAAAGCTATTGTTATAATTATTAGCGACAAAACAGTCTGTTCTCGAGCATGTCTGATGACAAATTTTTCGAAACAAAAGCCTACAATACCGACAACAATTACTGAGGATACAAAGGCAAGCCATATGGGGAAATGGAGGACTTCGCAGAAAAAAACCGCGAAAAGTCCCCCAAGCAT
>JALXAE010000230.1 GCA_026992355.1 Syntrophobacterales bacterium
CTTTCAAGCAAAACAAAATCTCTCCATGGAGACGACCTCATCGCCTTCAGGTTGGAAAGGGCTCTCGAAATAACTGATTCAGGAACATAAAATCCCGCTTGTTTTGCCTTTATAAGGGCATAGGTTGCATAGATACTACCCCACCAATGTTCTCTTTCATCTCCAGGCCAAAACGCAAACCCCCCGGAATATGTCTGAAGTTTCACCAACCTTGCTATACCCTTAGTTACCAAAGTATGGATCTTTTCAACCTCAGTAAATTCAGGGTTTATAAACTTTAGAATTGGTAAAGCCTCAACAAGAGCCAGTAGTTTAGAGGATGTTTGTTCCACACAACCGTAGGGATATTTTAAAAGTCGTTCTACATGCCCAATGATGCCAAGCACAGGATTGGATGAAACTCTTACGTTAACTTTCATCCCGTAAGGTTTCCATTCACTCAGAAGGTTTGATATATTTAGCTCTCCTAAATTTGATTGAGGTTTCAATTCGACCAAAAGCGTATCAACTTGTTTCACGGCCTGCGGCATTACACTAATATTGTAATTATCTTCCCATTTTTTGTCCTTACCATAGAATAGCCCAATCTTCACTGGTACAAGGCCATATGGATAAGGCGGTTCAAAAGGAAACTCTTCGATATGAGATGAGTGTGGACTAAGTGAAATTTTTCTAGTGAGCGTATTTTTTGCGATGACAACTCGTATCGTTCCATCAATTGTTTTGGAAGTTGTATTTGTGAGCTGAACGGGGATCCTTATCAAATCTCCTTGTCGCACAACTCTCGGTAGCGTTGGCAAAACAGCTACTTCTGGAGTAACCTTCACATGAGTGGCAGCAGACGCAAAACTACTTCCAGTCACCACACTTGCCATAACTCTCAAATCACCCTGGAAATGAGCCAGTTCGGTTGTGACAGTGGCTTTACCATCGGCAGAAAGCCTCAAAACCTTCCACATAGAAAAGGTTCGGAAAAATCTTGGAAAGGAGGCAGATTTATGAATATCTTCTTCCGCTCCCCCGCCAGCCATCAGAGCCTTACCGGGGTAAACCCATCCAAGTCCCTCAGATGTCTCAGTGTATAACTCGTGAGGAGCCATAATCAATTTGTATAAATCGGGGGATTTGAAGTTAGTTATTTGGAGAATCCCTTCATCTACAACCGCCAGAAGGATTTTCCCACCCGGTGGACCGAAAAGTTCTATTTTAAGTTTTTCATCAGGGCGAATCATCGGGGGGACCTTTACGCTTATTGGTGCTTTTATTCTTCCCGGGATTACCTGAAACCTGTTTAAACCAAAGGCTCGGCTGATTAAGAAGTCAGCACCACTGGTTTTATACAGATAAGCTGATATGTATAGAGTTGCAATGTTATTTGGGGCAATAAATTCTACTGAAGATTCATTCTCTTCATCCTTTTTCCATTCGAAGTCCAGCACTTTATCGGGAGTCTCAAGAACCCACAATACTCGACCTTTAAATGGGAGTTTCGTCATCGCTTTTATGGTTGACCCGGGCGTTATTACTTTATCTGACAGCACAACCTTCAAGCTTTCCGGGCTCGGTGGATACTCACCATCGCCCCAGCCACTGATTAATATTTCAGATTCGGTACCTGCATCGGGGTCTTTAACCTTTACTATGAGGTCTTTCCAACATTGTGACAGTTGTACTGGTATGGAAAAACGACCATGTGATGCGCTGACTTTTCCACCATCAAAAACGGGAACTCGTAATGCGCTCTTCTCCCACCTTCGGTATCCCTCCGGCGAATATGTTAAGGCATAGGTGTATTCAATTTCATACACGCTATATTCTAAACTCACATTTTCTCTGGAAATATTGCCAAAAGCATCAACAACCACTCCATCTATTTCAGCTTGCTGACAGGGTGTCACTGAAGCAACCTTCAAACCAGGGTATCGCGAAGATAATCTTATTGGAACCTCTATAGACTTGAAAACGGTACGACCACTCCCTAGTTCGTATACATCAACAGAAACCCTTAAAGTAGATGGCCAGTTTTGCGTAACAGACCAGTCAATAACCGGTTTTAATTGCGCAAAACCTTTACTTCCAATCTCCCCCGATTGGTCCCAATACACGGATTCATAATCTTCGCCATCCACATGAACAGGCCCAAAATGATATTCAGAAAACAGCTTATTATCCCCTGGTTCCAATGCCCAATAGACATTGTACTGGCATCCAGATGCTGGCCCTCCGAATAAATATTCTGATTTCAGCAAAAAAGATATATCTTCGGCCTTCGTAAATATTTTTTCACTGGCCTGGATTTCTGCCCTGATCCGTTGAGGAACGAACGTTTCTACATAGAATTTCTGAGTTTTCAACAGACGATCCCCTAAGTAAAGCTCAAGAAAATAAACTCCAGTAACAGCATCCTGAGAGATAGCATAAGTAAAGTCAGCCACTCCAAATGAATCGGTAACCTTTTGCTGTTTCACCAGAATTCTGTCTCGGGGATCCCTTATTTTTACCGTAATTGGTAATGTCATCGCTGTTAAATCGGAAGGATTTCTGACAACAACGCTATAATTCAGGGTTTCTCCTGGCCTGAGTAGATCACGCTCCATTACAAAAGCACTAAGACAGGGAACATGTTCAATATCAAGCCCACTAACAGGAAAATTCGAAAAATCCAACTCGGTTGCTTTTAAAGGCAAATAGGTATAGTCATTTCCATATCTTGCAGCAATAGTGCTGAGCTTACCTTTAAAGTGTGAATTGTAGGTAAAGTCACAATATCCCTGTTCATCTGTTTTACATATCCCGGCTTCTATGTTTCTTATGGTAAAACCTTTAACATCCACATCTTTAAGGGGGGCTCCTGTATCTAAAGCCAGAGCCCAGACATAAGCTTTCTCGGGAGCAGCTTTTACAATCAGTCCAATATTAGTTACCACCAAATAAAGATTATCGGATTTACAATTCTTTTTCTGTTCGCCACAGGCCTTAACCACAATATGGTACAAACCCTTTTGGTCGGATGGTAACCATGATTTCAGATCAAAACCGTAAAGATTTTTACCGATCTGCTCAAAATGTGCCTTTTTCTCAAAAACAAGAGTTTCTTCCCACTTTCTCTTAGACCAAGATGAAGCCTCCTCCCATATGGTAATATTGCGTTCCGGAATACGAAAAACGCTGATATACGTTTCTCGAGCATTTTTGACCACGACAGGAATTACCATGGACCCTGACTTCCCAACATAGCGTCCTTTAACTGGAAAGTGAACGTGTGGAGATGGTTTTGGAATAACCACAGTCCTTTGAATACTCCTTAGTAATGTCGCTCCCCTGGCACTGACTACTCCCCTGGCAATCTTGATGGTATAAGACTTTCCTGGTCTAAAATTTCCCTTAACGACAAAACCTTTCCTTTTGGGGAAAATTTCGTGGTTAACATCAGGCAAAATGGAAACAAAATCACTGAAATCTACCCTGGAAAAATCATCGTTATTGATTGTGCTAGTTAGGCGTACCTGAATTGTGTATTGTCCAGAATATTCGCGGACTACCACTTCATCCAAAACTATTTCCTCGATTTTGACTTTAGAAACACTCTGTGGCGCATCGCTTGCGAAAGCCGTAGAAGCCATCACAGCAAATAAGACAAAGAATACCGAACCTACATAGTTGAAATAGGCTTTGAGGAATTTATCTTTGCCTCGAGGCTTTACCTTATAATTCATACCTCACTCCTTTTTTTACTATTTCTCTGTGTAACTCCTGTTTCCTCAATGACTCTTTATGAGAATTGAGATGAGCCTCCCAAAGCAGTAAGAAGAACAAAGCAAAAGCTGGAAAAGAAAAAAACTAGAGCTGATTTTCCTCCTCAAAACAATGTTAAGTAGACTGTTACCTTTTCTACTATCAAAAGCCTCAGATTAAAATAAAAACTTTAAAACAACATTATACAGGTCTCCAAACCAACACATGTTTAAAATGCTTGACCAATACTAAAATGAAACTGCACCGGTCCGAAGAAATCTTGATCAGGAGGATTGATTTGATAACCTATGTCAAGCCTTAAAGGCCCTATGGGGGTTTTATATCTTATGCCCAAGCCAGTTGTATACCTGATCTTATCCAAGGACAGACTGATCTGTTTTTCGTAGACCTGCCCGAAATCAAAAAAGACAACCCCTTCAAAAGCATGATTAAATATACGCACAGGAAAGCGCAGTTCCACATTACCTTCCAGGA
>JALXAE010000231.1 GCA_026992355.1 Syntrophobacterales bacterium
CCTTATGGACCAATCCCTTTCCTGAGTTCTCCCTGGTTGCGGCTTTGTCATGTGCTGTGGCATACGTTGCTGTTGTTGTGAATCTTATGGGCAGTGTTGTAGGAGTGGCATATGTTGTATCCGACTCAGAAGATCGCTTGAATGGTGCTTTGAAGAGATGCCTTGTTATAAATGGTCTTTCAGGTATTGTCTGTGGTTTTCTCGGAATTGTTGGGATTGTAAGCTACAGCATAAGCCCTGGAGTTATTCTTTTGCAAAGGGTTGCATCAAGATATGTACTGACGGTATGTGGAGCGCTGGTTGTTATGATGGGTTTGTTTCCGAAGTTATCCGGTCTTTGTGCATCCATTCCCTCTTCAGTTGTTTCGTCTGTTCTTTGCGTTGCCTTAGGGTCTCAAATAGGTGCAGCTCTTAGAATGATAAAAGAAAGACCTTTTTCACAGGATGACGCTTTAGTGGTCGGTCTTTCGGTTATTCTTGGGACAATCGTATCCGTAATTCCGGATTATGTAATGGTAGGTCTTCCAGATTATTTGAAGCTCTTTTTAAAAAATGGACTTGCCTTTGGAACATTTGTCGCCATTTTTTTGGAACATGTGGTTTTTAGGATTAAAGCGGAGAATTGACATGGAAAAAAATGGGAATCTGGTAAAATGTCCAAGGTGTGGTGAGATTGTACACATTTATAGGAATCCTTTTTTAACGGTTGATTGTATTGTTTTCCGGAATGATGAGGGTATTTTGCTGATAAAGCGCAGGAATCCGCCTCATGGATGGGCTCTTCCCGGAGGCTTTGTAGATTATGGAGAAAGTCTTGAAGACGCCGCAAAAAGGGAGCTGTTTGAGGAGACCGGTCTTAAGGCTTTAAATATGACTCAGCTTGGGGCGTATTCGTCGCCTGATAGGGATCCACGGTTTCATACAGTATCTGTGGTTTTTGTTGTTGATGCTGCAGGAGCCTTGAAAGCTGGAGATGATGCGGCAAAATGTCGTTTTTTTCCGTTGGATAATTTGCCAAATGATATTGCCTTTGATCACAAACAGATAATTTCCGATTTTTTCTCCTGGAGAAAAAGAAATGAAGCCGCTTCTTCCGAATGATGAACCTGCTGTTGAAATTAAAGTGCTACAATACCAAAAGGGTAAAAAAGCTCGTGAGGTATGTCAGTGGGTTGTTGATGAGGTTCCGGTAACCCTCTATTTCAATGGCCAGCAGATGATCACACTTATGTGTGCTGGTAAACATTTGGATGAGCTAGCTGTCGGTTTTTTTATAGGTGAAGGGTGGATAAGGGAACGGAAACGGCTGCTGGATGTTCAAGTAGACGAAGAAAAGGGCATTGTAAATATTGAATACGATGGGGAAACGAAATCTTCTGAAAAATTCTGGCTGAAAAGGGCAATAACTTCGGGATGTGCCAAGGGCAGTGTTCTTTGCGATGTTTTAGATGATCTTTTATCAGGCCCCCTTTTGGATCCTTTTACTGTCTCAACTAAGGAAATATGGGACCTTATGACAACACTGAATAAGCTGAGTAGGGCTTACAAAAAAACTCGAGGCGTCCACAATTGTTTGCTGGCAACCTCTAAAGAACCTCTTGTTTTCAGGTGCGACATTGGCCGCCACAATGCCCTTGATATGATAATCGGAAGAGCTTTTTTGGATGGTATTGAACTTCAGAATAAGCTGTTTATTACCACTGGCAGGTTGACCTCTGAAGTTGTCATAAAAACCGTCCAGGCTGGTATTCCTGTTCTCGTGAGCAGACATACAGCCACAAAACTTGCTATTGAGCTGGCAAATACATTCAATCTCACAATGATTGGATATGTGCGAGGAAATAAGATGACAGTTTATACCGGAATGGAGCATATAGAGTTCAGGTAACGACTGTATGGACAAGGTTCCAGATATGAGGATAACCCTAGTATTATTGGGATGTTGGGGTATAGCCGGAGATCCCGCATGGCAACAAGTTGACTTTATGGTTATGCTAAGGACTATAATATTGTGAATGAATAAGTGAAATTTAACGAACTGGCGAGACTTCTTGAAGAGAATGGATTCAAAATTGCGAAGGAAAAAGCTCAATAAGATACTATGAAGCCCGGATGGGATAAATTAATCCGTGTTGACTATCATGGCTCAAAGGAACTGCCAAAAGTACGTGTCATACTATCCTTAAAGCAGCAGGCATAAGGAAAAAATAGAGGGGATAAAATGCTTGATTTAGAATATTTGCTGCTTATCGATGCAATGGAAGAACCTGACTATTTCGGGTTTTATTCACCAGAGTTAGAAAATTTTACTGGAACAGCACATTCAATAGAAGATTGCATGTGTCGAAAGCACATAATATGTTTACCTCTGCTATCACTACAACCCAAAATCGGACAAGCTATATGCAACAAAAACCGGACAATTAATGTGTTGTAACAAACGATAGGCTAGAACTACCTAAAATGGGGATTTTACTTAAAATATTACCGGGCTTTAGTAGAGCTTTCGATACTGTTTAAAGAAGGAGGATATGTCGATGAGATATACGATTTATTCCGTTGTCTTTGCCGCCGCCGTTGTCGTTGCAGTCATTTGTGCTATTATACCGTATGCTGACGCAGCGCCAACGGTTTCGGTTGGCAGCAGTAGCGCTGTCCCGGGTTCAACAGTGAACTTGCCCATTACATTGAGTGGAAATACTAGCATCGTTGGATGTCAGTTTGACATGGTGTTTAATGTTCATATGATTAAGGTAAATGACTCCAGCCCTGCAAAGTTGGGTTCTGCTTTGTACAATAAAGCATTTAATGTGGTGTCAACAGGTAAGCCGGATAGAATAAGGGTAGTAATAGTACCTCCTGTACAAAATCCCATTCCCGTCATTCCCAACGGAGAAATAATTTAGTGCTTAGAGTAAACTCCGGAGTTCTTCCCGGTACTACCCCTGTTGATCTTGAGAATGTAATTTGTGTGGGTGAAGCTGGTAGTGTTGTGCCGGTTAACACAAAATCTGGCACCATCAATATAAAAAATTCTTCCGGGCAGGTTTTTAATGATGTTCCCTCTAGTCATTGGGCATTTGAGTTTATAAACAGTATCTACCATGCCGAAATCACATCAGGTTGTAGTACAGATCCACCTCTTTATTGCCCTGATGCCTCGGTTACAAGAGCACAAATGGCGGTTTTCATTTTAAAGGCAATGAGGGTTGCTCCCTCGAATGCATGTACTGGGGCAGTATTTTCCGACGTGAACGCACAAACGGTAGGGGAAGTTTTTTGTAGGTATATAGAGAAATTCGCGGAGCTGAACATAACTTCTGGCTGTAGGGCGGATAATCCATCAACACCTGTTAATGAAGCCGCATATTGTCCTGATGAAGAAATTACGAGGGCTCAGATGGCCGTATTCATAACCAAAGCCTTGGGGATACAACCTTCCTCAATATGCAACGGTGGTATCTTTGACGATGTGAACGCAGCAACAGTAGGAGAAAGTTTCTGTCGCTATATAGAGAAGTTTTCGGAGCTCAAGATAACCAGTGGTTGCAGTGCAAATCCACCTCTTTATTGTCCATCCAATACCGTAACCCGAGCACAGATGGCGGCGTTTCTGGCAAAAGGATTTATAAAATAGGGAAATAGAACCTTCTGGGGAGCGTTAGAGTCGTGGCTCGACTCTAACCTTTTCCCCTTTTCGCTTTCACTCATTTCCTCTATCACAAATCCGTGAAGAAAGATAATAGAAATTTCTTGGCTGCCTGAATCCGTGAAGCTTGTCGTGATGTTTGTTCATTTTGGAATTTTTAGTCCTAAAAATTAAAACCTGAATCCATGAAGTAGTAAAAGTAATTCTGGACTGTGTGAGAGTAAATTTACTAATAAAGAGGCATAATCTCAGTATGTTATGGATTACTTATATGGAAGATAAATTTTCACCAGCCCAAGTTCGTCAAAGTTTGCTGTAACATATTGGAATTACTTGATGCTCGAGTTATTTTCGTCACTACAGATTTTATTTACTTAATTTTTTTAATAGTTTGGAGCTGTCTGAGAGATATTCCTAGAGCCTTGTAAATTTCCATGTGAAATTCCTCTGGTTGTGAAGTTAGTCGGAGGTAGACTGTTTGTCCCCGCTTGGTGGTCATGGTGGTTGTCAGTCTAACGTGTGTTCGCATGCGGTTTCGGATGGTTTTCCAGGAATATCTGAGACCATGTTCATG
>JALXAE010000232.1 GCA_026992355.1 Syntrophobacterales bacterium
GAAGGTTAGACCGATAGATGAAGTACTTGAGGCCGCAACGAGAGACCTTAAGAAGATACGTAAGGATGCATGGGAGCGTGTGAAAAGAATGGTGGAAGCTGGAGACAAAGTGTTTCAGGAGGGTGAGGCAGTGTTAACGGAGGGTACGGACTCCGAGTCAGGCTCATACTTGCCGGTTTTTCGGAACGCAGAATTGCCAGTTTTCCAAAAACTGGCAATTCTATCTCAGCCACATCCACCCTACATCACGGACATCCTTCCGCAACTGACTGAAGCTGGGAAGTTATACTTGGCTGCATGGGCAGTAAGCGAACGTATGCGTCGGTTCAATCTTGCGTATAGCAAGGCAGTCAACAAGCAACAGGGAAGACGCGGAAGCTTGATGCAGAAACCCTTTCGCAGAAAACGTTTCGATACCATAGAGGATATGTGCCGTTTGATAAGGTATATCCACCGGAACCCCGTACACCACGGCTATGTGAACACTGTGGAAGAATATCCTTGGAGTTCCTACGGCGCGTATGTTAAAAGTGCTAAAACAAAGCTGAAGAAAGAAGAGGCTATGGGGTGGTTTGGAGGGAAAGAGCATTTTGTCGCTTATCATAGCCAAGGAGGTGGTGCGAAATTTCATGAACCAGACTGAAAATCAAAGCGCGGATGAGAAAAGAAGAGTTGCCTACCGGAAATAAATTGACAATGAAGAAGTCAAAAGATGAAATAGGAGTATTTAATAAGCTATGTAAAACCATAGCCCATGGTAAGATGTTGTCTTTGTTGCTGATTGCTCTATTGATCTTTTTGGGATGGCTATTTTCTGACCGTTGGGTTGGAGGAGATATTGGAGATAGGCTTTGGGAGTGGCTTGATCCGGTATCCGGAATTTCAGCTTTATTTATTACCTTGGTTATTCTGTATAATCAAACCTATGTGGCCTGGAAAGATAGTTTAGAAAAACGCCTGACAATAAATTACTTCGTACATGACGAAAATGGTGATAAGAAAATTGCAAGGGTGGAGAATGCATACTTGGCTGGGGAATCAGATATCCGCCAATGGGCTCAACAATTGGGAAGGCAGATGTTTGGCAATCTGGATTTGGATATGAATTGGGAAGAAGTGGAAGCTGCTGTGGTTAAAAATGACGGGAAAGAGTATTATGTTAATTATGAAATTAACTTAAACTTGGGGAAAAACCCATTACAGACAGACCCCGGAAAGGAATACTTTACCGAGTTTAAGAAAAATAAATCCAAATTGAAATACTCAGAGGTGGTGTTTTCTAGTGATGGGTCTTTTGTTATTTGGAAGCGAAAAGGGTAAGAGCGTGGAGTGATTTATTTATGTACTCATTGTTAAATTGAAATTAGTTATGAAAAACGTCTTTGTCGCTGTTGCAACCGGTCAGAAAATTGCTAATCTTCCTCCAATCCTTCAATATGCAGAGCGGGGAGATAGAGTGATGTGGCTGCTCTCACCTGAGGCAAAAGATAAGATGTGGTTGGAAGGTGTACTGTCGGTTTTAGAGAATAGAGGGATAAGTTCTCAATGTTTTGATGTGAAAGACTTGTATTCTCCTAAAGAAGTTAGAGATGTTGTTTTGAATGATATTTCTTTGTCAGAATGTGAGGACAATGTCTTTTTTGTTTTAAATGGAGGTCCCAAACTTACGCCTGTTGGTTTGGTCTTTGCTGGGAGAGCTCTTCAAAAGAAAGCTAAATCTATATTATATCTGCATGGCGATACTAAAACTTTTTTTAGGCGTTATTCCAATATAATTGATGAAAGTTTATCTTCTTTTGAATCGGATTTTTATGATAGAGATAAGATGTTAACTCTTAAGGAAATTGTTGAGATTAATGGGAAGCGTTTAGGTGCTCCTAAATATGTTTGGTCTGTTGGTCATGGTGATATTGAAGCTGATTTGTTGGATGGCGATTCTGTTGAATCGTTTAGGAATGCCCTAATGACCAAGCCTGCTCAAAATTTGGGCGATCGTTTTGAGAAAGCAGTTTTAAGAAGGGTGGTACAGTTCTTTTGTCTTCCCAAAAACAAGAAATATAAGATGATCGTTAAAGAAGTCGTGTGGCATGCAGGTCTTTTTAAAAATGATCCTGAAACTGATTTTGATGTTGCTATCGTACTTTTAAATGGGATAGTGTTGCATTTAGAATGTAAATCGGGAACATCGTTACGTAAGGATTTGCAATCTCGAATTTTAGTATTAGAGAAAGCTACGAGCAGGATTGCCAGGTTATATGTTGTCGTTCCTTTTTTTCCAGACCTTGCTTCTGAGTTGTTTGAAGGGCAGTACAGAGAGAAAAAACGATTGGATGATAGCGATAACGTGAATACATTGTTTTTTACTAATAAAAATGAGGCGTGTGAGGTGTTTCGCTCGCCTACAGGCAGGGAAGAAGAAATGCCTCAACTTTTTGAGAGTGCTTTCTCTGGGATTCTTGATGACTTTCTTCCTCGTTGATGTTTTTTAAGCGCTTTGTCTGTGTAAACTTAAAGTCTCATGTTTGCTTTTCTTTTGTATTGATGATAGAGCTTTATTTATGATGATAGAACAAGTGCTGGTGGAAAACACATTAAAAAACTTAAATGATTTACCATGCCCAAACAAATCTTCCTTTCCTTCTTAGGTGCAAATGAGTATGTATCCTGCAATTACTACCCTGAAGGCGATGAGAAGCGTATGGTAGAAGATGTGAAGTATGTGCAAGAGGCAACCATACGTCTTTTTTGTGATGATTTTACAGAGGGCGATATCTATTGCTTCTTTCTCACAGAAAAAGCGAGGGTCGTTAATTGGAATGATGATGGCTGGAGAAATCGAGAAACCGGAGAATACAATGCTCCCAATGAAGGTTTATACACCAGATTGCAGGAAATGGGCTTGCCAACATCAAACATAAAAACTGTTGATATTCCTGATGGCTTTTCATCAGACGAAATCTGGGAGATTTTCGAAAAGATGTTTAAAGAACTGTCTGAAGGGGATAAAGTGCATTTTGACATCACTCATGCCTTTCGCTTTATTCCCATGCTGGGTTATTCTCTTTTAAACTATGCAAAGGCTTTGAAAAATGTTGAAGTGTGTGGCATTTACTATGGTGCTTTTGAAAAGCTGGGGCCTGCCTGGAAGGTAAATGAGATGCCTGTGCAAGAGCGAAATGCTCCTATTTTGAACTTGTTGAGCCTGGCTGAATTGCAGGATTGGACGGCGGCTGCTTCTGACTTTGTGAATTATGGAATGACTGAAAAGTTGGTGCAAATGACCCGGCATCGCATTCGCCCGGTTTTGAGAGAGACTAAGGGCGCTGATGAGGACGCAAGCAAGCTCAGGCAAATCAGCGATATTCTTCAGAAAATGACGCTGGCCTTTGCCACAAATAGAGGTCGTCAAATCTTTGAAGAGCTTCAATTTGACAAGTTAAAGGAGTTGCTTCAAAACTTCTCCCTGACTTCTTCTAATTTTATCAAGCCCCTCAATGCTATCATCAAACGCTTGGGCAAGGAGGTAAAAGATTTTGCGAGCAACGATCCACTGCATTGGCTGAAATCGGCTGCCTGGTGTGAGAAATACGGGATGTATCAGCAAGGTTTTACACAACTGCAAGAAGGCATTCTCACGTATTTGTGCTTGTACTTTAAGCAAAAATATCAGGATGATTTTTATGATTGGAAAGAGAAAGAACCGCGCGATTTGATCTCTGCTGCGATTAATCTGGTACAAAAAGGCGAGGATGAGTGGAAATTTGCTTCTCCAGAGGCTAAAGAGAGAGTTAAGCGACAACTAATTGGAGACAAGATGATTCATGCATTGGAGGAGACATATAAAGATTTGACCAATTTGAGGAACGATATTAATCATGGCGGATATACTCAAAACACTAAGTCGGCCAAGTTCCAAAAACGATTAGGTGAGTATATCCGGGAAGTAGAAAAAATTGTAACTGCCGAGATTGATTCCGAGTCTTTAGAAAACCCATAACCCCATGCACCTAACCCCACACCAAGCCCAGGCATTTGAGCGACTTCAGCAGTTTGTGCAGGACAAGGGCCGCCAGGTTTTTGTCTTGAAGGGGTATGCGGGTACGGGGAAGACTACGCTGGCCAAATTTTTGTTGGACTGGATTGAGGAGGCTTCCATTCCCTGTGCGCCTGTTTTGTTGGCATCTACGGGCAGGGCTG
>JALXAE010000233.1 GCA_026992355.1 Syntrophobacterales bacterium
GCCGGATTTGCGCTTGATTAAAATTTATCAAGGAGGAACCGCTCATGAATGCGAGAGATGTAGTTTTAGTGGATGGCATAAGAACAGCCTTTGGAAAGGCCGGTGAAAAGGGCTTTTTTTGGGAAACTAGAGCTGACGATATGGTAGTGAAGGTAATCAGGGAACTGCTCAGGCGAAATCCAAAGGTAAAGCCAGAGATGGTTGAAGAAAATGTTTGGGGTGCCACTACGCAAGAAGGAGACCAGGGGCTCACCCTAGGACGCACCTCGGCTATTCTGGCTGGACTTCCCGTTGAGTGTGCTGGTTTTTCTGTGGACAGGATGTGTGCTGGGGGAATGACTGCTGTAACCTGTGCTGCTTCAGAAATAGCCTTGGGTGCCTGCGATATTGCCATTGCTGGTGGTGTTGAGCATATGGGACATCATCCTATGGGTGCTACCGCAGATCCCAATCCTCGGTTTCTTACCGAGCGTATTGTGTCCGAGGATGCTCTTGTAATGGGAAAGACTGCCGAAAATCTTCATGATATGTACCCTGAAATAACCAAGGAAATGTCGGATGAATATGCCTATTGGTCCCAGAAAAAGGCTGCTAAGGCATACGAAGAAGGAAAGATACAAAAAACTATCGTTCCAATGATGGTGTATACGAAGCAAGGATGGGTTGTGGCTGACCATGACCAGCAGCTACGACCAGACACAACTATGGAAGGATTGAAAAACCTTCGTACGCCATTCCGAGTAATGGGAAAGGTTACTCCTGGTAACGCATCAGGTTTGAACGATGGTGCTGCAGGTGTTCTTTTGATGTCTGCTGAAAAAGCGAAAGAGCTTGGTATTCAACCGAAAATGAGGCTGGTTGGGTACGCCTATGTTGGAGTTAAACCTGAAGTCATGGGTTTGGGACCTATTCCAGCTACTAAAAAGGTTTTACAGAGAACTGGCCTAAAGCTCGATGATATTGGCGTTATAGAACTTAACGAGGCTTTTGCCGTTCAGTGCATAGTTTTCATGAAGGAGTTCGGCCTCAAGCTGCCAAACGATGAAAGATTGAATCCCTGGGGCGGTGCGATAGCCCTGGGTCATCCTCTCGCAGCTTCTGGACCAAGGTTGATGATACATTTGATGCATCTATTTCAGGAAAGGCCAGAAGTGAAATATGGTCTTGCTACAATGTGCGTTGGTCTTGGTCAGGGTGGAGCAGTTATCTGGGAAAATTTACAGGCAAAAAAATAAATAAAAAAGGGGGATAAAATGGCCGAACCTGTAACCCAATTTTTAGTAAATTACTATAACTCTCCTGTTGGCAAACTGGCCATTTTGACTATGGACAATGGCCACGATTATAAAAAGCCAAATGTATTTAGCGAAAAAGCTTTGGAATCATTGAATGCTGCTTTGGATAAAATAGAGGCAGAAAAGGATGTAAAAGGTTTAATTCTTACAGGAAAGCCTTATATCTTCGCTGCAGGTGCGGATCTTACCCAGGTTCCCTTTGTTACCACCTTTGAACAGGGCTATACTATAGGAAAAGCAGGACATGATACCTTCAAAAGGTTAATGAATTTGCCCTACCCTACAGTTGCTGCAATAAATGGTGTAGCTCTTGGTGGAGGCCTGGAAATTGCCCTATACTGCAAGTATAGGACTGTTGCCAGAAGTGCCCAGGCGATAGGTTTTCCTGAGTGTTTCATTGGTTTGGTACCTGGTTGGGGTGGTTGTACGTTAACAACCAAGCTTGTTGGTCCTGAAAAAGCCGTTGAACTTATAATTTACAATGCCCTTAATCAGAATAGGATGATTAAGGGACCTCAGCTTTACGAAATGGGTCTCGCCGATAGGCTTTTCGATGGGGCGGAGTTTTTCGATGAGTCCCTGATGTTTTTGCAAAATATTATAGCTGGTACTGAGAAGGTGGACAGACCTGAGCCGAAAACCTCTAATGTTAAGACTGTGGTCAGGAAAGCAAAGGAATTTATTGATAATAAGGTTCATGGAGCAGCTCCTGCTCCTTATCGAGCATTGGAGATCATAGAGGGCGTTTGTTCTAACGATATAGAATGGGGTTTTGAGGAAGAAAATAAAGCTCTCGGTGAGCTCATAAAAAGTCGTCAGTGTAAATGTTCCATCTATGCTTTTGATCTTGTGAACCGGTATGCGAAGAAGGTTAAGGGTGTTCCTGATGAAAAACCACTGAGCATAAAGAAGGTTGGTATCATCGGTGCTGGTCTTATGGCATCTCAGCTTGCTCATCTCTTTATCTATCGATTGGGTGTTCCTGTTGTAATGAAAGATATCAAACAGGAGTTTGTTGATAAGGGTTGTGCCTATGTTGCATCAGAATTCCAAAAGATGGTTCAAAAGGGGCATATTAATGAGGCTAAAGCAAGGTATTTAACGAGCCTTTTGAAAGGGACCTTGGATTACGCTGATTTTCAGGACTGTGATTTTGTAATTGAAGCGGTTTTTGAAGACCTAAATGTTAAAAAACAAGTATTCGGTGAAGTTGAGGAAGTGGTTAGTCCTGAATGTATCCTCGCAACCAATACCTCATCCTTAAGTGTTACTCGAATGAGTGAAAACCTGAAACATCCAGAAAGAGTCGTTGGGTTTCACTTCTTCAACCCAGTTGCTATCCTTCCTCTCATTGAGGTAATAAGGACACCAAACACAAACGATGTTACCCTTGCTACGGCTTTCGATCTGGCAAAAAAGCTAAAAAAGACGGGTATCCTCGTGAAGGACTCTCCTGCTTTTCTCGTAAATCGACTGCTTACGAAAATGATGGTAGATTGCCTTGAAATAGTTGATAATGGGGCAACCTTTGAACAAGTGGACCGTGCATTGTTGTCTCTTGGTTTGCCAATGGCTCCCTTTGATCTTCTTGCTCTTGTCGGCCCGGCGGTAGCCTATCATGTCAACGAAACGCTTCATTATAATTTGAGTCCGGAAAGATTCCCGCTGAACGAGAACTTCAAACGTATGGTTGATGCTGGTAAAAGATCCATTTATGTTCAGTCCGGCAAAACCAAAAAGGTGGATCCTGAAATTGAGAAGATGTGGGTCAGGAAAGCCGACAATGAGTATCTGGATGAAGAGATAAGGGATATAGTTCTTGAAAATCTTGCTAGGGAGATAGATCTGATCTTAAGGGAGAAAGTGGTTCACAGTTCTAGAGATATTGATTTGGCTATGATTATGGGCGCAGGATGGCCCTTTTTTATGGGTGGGATTACCATGTATCTTGATATGGCAGGGATAACTCCCCGAGTACTGCAAAAAGTTTTCTTCAGCATTTAAGTAAGTTCCCTCTTTTCATGGTTCCCTCCTCTTCAATATAGCCGGGGGTATGATCCCCCGGCTAACTTGTCCGTTGTAAGAAGGTCAACCGTTGAAATCATTCCCGCTTACGGGCAGAGTAATTATAAAAGAAGTTCCTTTTCCAGGTATGCTGGATACCGAGATCTTACCACCGTAGAGATTAACAATGTGTTTCACTAACGCAAGTCCCAAACCTGAACCGCTGGTAGTTCTACTTCGAGATTTATCAACCACGTAAAAAAAAAATCTGGTAGTGTTTCATTAATTGTGTCTGCTTGACATGTGGGTAGAAAGAGGCTTTCCTCCCGGTGAATACTGACAATTCAAGTAAGAAGAAAGGAGGAAAGCCCCATGGCTCCTGAAGTAAAAGAAATTATTGAGTTTATTGAGAAAGAGGTCAAGAGAATAGTGAAAGAAATGATAGAGAATTTGGCATTGGAAGAAAGGAGAATGTATCTGGAGGAGCATTCTGAGACGAAGGGCAATGGGTTTTATACAAGGAGCCTTATAACGCGATTTGGCGCTGTTGATGATCTTAGAGTTCCGAGAGTCAGAGAGGGGGATTTTAGGCCCAGGGTAATTCCCGAGAGAAAGAAAGCGTCGATGGATCTTGGGGAAGTAATTCTGAGTTTGTTTGCATCTGGGTGCAGTATGAGGAATATTTCCCGTTTTATGGAGACCATTTATGGGGCTTATTACTCTCCTGCCAGTATTAGTCGTCTTACAGATGTAACAACACAAGAAATAGAGAGATGGAGAAATCGCTCCGTTAAGGAAGAGTACTTTGCCCTTTATGTGGATGCCACCTTTTTGCATGTAAGGCGAGGTTCTGTGGAGAAGGAAC
>JALXAE010000234.1 GCA_026992355.1 Syntrophobacterales bacterium
CTAAAGACAAAACTCCCTGTGGACCGGCTCCCATACGCCTCATGATATAACCCCAGAACAGGAAGAATAGAGCAAAGGGAACAACCCAGGACAAAATAGCCGAAAGCAATTTATTTTGCCTTTCACCCGTATAAGTAACACCGTATTTGTCAAGAAAGCTTATTAATCCGGGATCATCGAGCCGAACAGTTTTGAAAAAAACCTTTCCATTGTCAGGGGTTTTAAAGCGTCCTGTAATGTGTTCTTCACCAATAATTACCTTTTCAACCTGACCGTTTTCAACCAACTGCTTAAACCGGGAATATGGGACAACCTGCACTTGCCTAGTGAACAGATATGCATCATGAAGCCACGAGAGAAGAAGAAAGACAAAGATAAAATACCAGATGGAAAAATGCATTTTCTTGGTTGTTTGTTTTCGCTCTCCAGGATCCCTTTCTTCAGGGCTTAAATGTTCCTTCAGGGTTTCCAAAAGCTTTTTATTTTTTTCATTATCCATTGTTAACCACCTCCACGCTTTTTGTGTTTGGAGAAACCACAAAAATAGTTTAATGTGAATATCAATACTATCTCATGATGGGTTTTTACGACTGTTACTGTTAAAATTATAGCAGGAGTGGCAATATGGCAATAAAAGGTGACCGCAAAAGATTAGTATCCCTGTTCATGTCTTTTTTGATTGTTTTACTTATGGCTCAGGGTATTTTTTCTCTAGCAACTATAGCCAACGCATCGTCTGATGACCAAAACGAAGACTCCTTTTTAAAAGAGCCATTTCAAGAAGAAGCTGTTGTGGCACATGACCCTTTAGAACCCGTAAATAGAGCATTTTTCGAATTTAACGACAAGTTATATTTCTGGGTGCTAAAACCCGTCTCCACCGTTTACAAAACTTTACTCCCCCCGGGTTTGAGAACAGCGATAAAAAACGCTTTTTCAAACCTGAGGACCCCAATAAGGTTCTTTAATTGCCTTTTGCAAAATAAAGGGAAAGCCGCATTTGTAGAACTGGAAAGGTTTTTTATAAACTCCACACTGGGCGTTGGGGGGGTCTTTGATATCGCTAAGACCCATTTCAATTTAAAACGACATAATGAAGATTTCGGACAAACTCTGGCCGTACATGGCATGAAAGCAGACACTTATATTGACTGGCCTATCCTGGGACCATCAACTTTAAGAGACACAATAGGTTGGGTCGTGGATAAGTTTCTGGATCCTGTAACTTATCTCCCGGGAGGTATTGTAGTTCAGGCTGAAATTAGAGCAGGAAAGATGGTAAACGACACCTCATTTATTTTGGGCGAATACGAAGATTTAAAGGAAACCTCTATAGATCCCTATGTGGCTTTGAGGAATGCCTACTTGCAGTATCGGAAGAAACTTATAGAAAAGTAAAAAGCCAAATAACAGGGAAGGATAAAGATCGTGAAAAAAGGGATTGTATTTTTCTTTGTTGTGATGGCAGTCTTGGGTGCTTTAGTTTACGGATATTTTTTATATAAAAGGTCCAGTATAATCAGAGAGGTAAAGGATAATATCAGAACCTCATTAGAGACAGCAAATATTGTTGCCAAGAAAATAGAAATTCCCCCCAATAAAGTCTCCGTTTCGATGTGGAAACTGATGTCGGGTAAATCTCTTGATATCTCCGCAGGAGATTTACTTATAACTATGGTAACAGAGGGTTCAGAGGGTAAGATCACAATTGGAAAACTTTCCCTCAAATATCCAGCTCTTAAAAAACAACCTATGGAACTCTGCGAAATTAAAAATACAAAAGTATCTTTCACCACTCCAGAGATTATAATGAGCGGTTCTATAAAGATTACCAGTTTCTCGCCTTGCATGAAGCTTGATCAAAAACCCCATCCTTTGAAAGGAAGATATGAAAATCTAACTCTGTTGGTTAAGCAAAAGACTAATCCCGCTAAGACACTCATGAATATGAAATGCAGAAGTGTGCATTATTCTCAAGAAGGATATCTGGATAAAGCCCCGATTCCATCTCCAGGGACGGACTTTAAGATTTATACAGAAAAAGTCGAAAGGTGGTACAAAAGTAAAGGGAAAGTTGGAATACCCCTGTGGAAGGTGTCGACCACTCTAACTGATTTTGATTTTCTGGTAAAAAACGCTGGAGATGAAATGGCACTCAGTATGGATAGAAGCTCCTTTAGTTTCGGACTTAACTTGTCTAACAAAAAGTCACTTAACGCAAAAATACAATATGGTCTCAACAACCTGAAAGTCAACAACCGTAAACTTGCGATATCCTGGCAACTCATCGGGCTACAACCAACTTCAATTTTTCCACTGAATCTAAAAACAGTACTGAATGTGCAAAATGTTCCTTCCGAACTTCTGGGAGCGTCTTTATATTTCATGCACTCTATGGGAAAAAATGAAATCAGTCCAGAGTACACAACTCAAGTGTTTTCGTCGCTACTTGGCATTATTCTGAAGGAAGCCTATCCCTTCAGCTTGCATGTAAATCTTGACGTTTCCAGTGGGGCATCTGCAAGAGCAACATTAGAGGGAAAAGCCGGGTTTGCCAGAATCAATGCAAACGGTACGATTAGCCTTGAATCAATAAACGTGATAGTAGGTCAACTCTCCCAAATTGCGCGGTCAAATTTTGAAAAAACTATCGCTGATAAATTAACGTGTGATCCAGATTATAAAAAATGTACAGGTGAATTTGTTATTAGAAACGGCAAAGTAGATTTCATTCAGAAGTGGTAGTAGAATCAAAGACCTGCATCAGAGTCTGGATCCAAAACTCTCAGCTAAAAGAAATAATCAAAAAATCCAGTCCTTTGGGATAAAATTTGTATAAGTATGAACACACTTTCTTGCCCGGTTTGTTAAATTAAATCCTTTGCAAAATATATTTTGGATAAACCAACGTAGTTCAGTTCCGCCATTTCTCTACAGCATAAAAGACCACAGAACACCTGCAGCCACAGCCGACCCAATTACACCAGCAATATTCGGCGCCATAGCGTGCATTAGTAGATAATTTCCAGGATCCTCACGGTTTCCTACAAGCTGGACCACTCGAGCAGAATCCGGAACGGCTGACACTCCAGCCGCACCAAGCAAGGGATTGATCTTCTCCTTGCAAATCAGGTTCATCAGTTTGGCAAACAGTATCCCTCCTGCGGTGGCAATCATGAAGGAAGCCGCACCGAGGAAAAAAATCCCTACAGATTTTCGCGTTAGAAATACATCTGCTTGAGTGGAAGCCCCTACTGTTATTCCCAATAATATAGTTACAATGTCTATCAAAGCTGTCCTGGCCGTTTGTGCGAGGCGTTCCGCTACGAGGCATTCCTTGAGTAAATTCCCGAAGAACAACATCCCTAAAAGCGGTAAAGCAGCAGGCGCGAGAAAACAACACATGAGAAAACCGACCACGGGAAAGATAATTTTTTCCTTTTTGCTCACGGGCCTAGGATCTTTCATGCGTATGAGGCGTTCTTCTCTGGTTGTCAACAGCTTCATTATAGGCGGTTGAATTACTGGAACCAACGCCATATATGAGTAAGCTGCTATTGCTATAGGGCCAACAAGCTCCGGTGCAAGCTTGGCAGAAAGAAAGATCGCTGTGGGACCATCGGCACCGCCAATAATACCGATTGAAGCGGCTTCATTGGGAGCAAATCCCAACGCCAGAGCACATAAGAAAGTGGTAAATATTCCAAGTTGGGCTGCAGCTCCCAGAAGCATAAGCCTGGGCTGAGCCAGCATGTAAGAAAAATCGGTTAACGCACCTATGCCGAGGAAAATCAAAGGCGGATAGATACCCTGTTTTACTCCAAAGTATAAATAATTTAGTACACTACCTTTCTCATATATCCCTAATCCCAGCCCTTTAAAGACAGGGACATTCCCCATTAAAATACCAAATCCAATCGGCACGAGAAGAAGAGGTTCATAATGTTTTGCAACACCCAGATAGATAAAAACACAGCCAAAAAAAATCATGATTACATGCCTGTAATCTACCATGGCAAAACCGGTATTTCGCAGAAAATCCAGAAGAAGATCCATAGTTCAGTTTTCCTCCCCATTCCTATCAACATCAACCTTAACGTCCTTCTGCCAGCAATAAAAACCCATACACTCTCCCTCACACTCCGCAATTAGACCCTTTTTTATCAGTAGGTAGAGCCCCGAGTGAGGTTTGTTAATTCCTCGTTCCTCTGCTTTTTCTAGCAGTTCGGCAAGAGAAAAGGGCTCTCCCAGTTTTCGTGTGATTAGCTCAAAATATTCCATGAGCTCTTTTTCTTTGAAGTTTAGATGAACCACCCCCGGGGATGTGCTTTTGGGCTCTGGTGTAGCATAATCCGATGGCTTCTCAACCAGTTTTTCCAATCGTTTCTTGGCCAAAAAAGCTTGAGCCTTGTCAATCAAATCGAGCACTCTATTTAGATTGGCCATTACTACGGAAAGAAAAGTTAGAGCGGAAAAGACAACAAGTATTCCCAGGAAAGATATGGTCCATCCATTGGCTGCTCTTATAGCTTCCAACCCGTACATTTATTTGCACTCCTCAGTTTGTTGTAAAGACACCCCTTTCCGATAAGGCCGTCTTTTCTGCATAATGGGAGTTATCTTCTGGATTATTTTTTGTGCAAGACCTGCATCCATTTGCATAAGAGTAAAAAGATCTTTTCTGGAAAAACCAACCAATTGAACGTCAGTTAAACAAATCGCAGTAGCAGTATAATGAAAGGGGCTCACCAAAGTTGACCATCCTATTGTTTCTCCAGGCTCTTCTACTATCAATGACCGCCCATTGGGATAAGCCAATAATACTGCTCCGTTTTTAAGGGTATATAGGTACTGAGCAGGGGTGCGCGCCCTGAAAATTACCTCTCCCTCGTTCCATCTTGATGGAATCGCAAGCTTCGCAAGCTCCACCAACTCATGATCATCAAAATCTCTGAAAAAACGGCATTTTTTAAGAGTATTAACACTTAGCATAAATATCCAGGACACCTCCGCTAAACTATGTTTTGGCATAATAAACGGCACAAATACTACGCCAAAATACTTGCATTGCCAACACTTTTAGTATTTACATTTAAACCTCAGTCAGAGCTAATAGGGCATGGAAAAAATCATTCTGGAGCCTAGAAGTTGCCAAGTATTTATGACGTAATAGTTATAGGAGCAGGTCCCGCTGGCTCAACTGCTGCAACTGAACTTGCGCAAGCGGGATTAAAGGTTCTGTTAATTGATAAAGCTAAACTTCCTCGAAACAAGGTGTGCGGTGGTGGCCTGGTATTGAAAGCCTTTGATTTACTTCCAGAGGAAGCTCAAAACGTTGTTGAGCGATTCTGCACAACAGTGGACCTACATTTTGCCAGTTCCGGCCTCACTTTTTCAGTTACCCGCCCGTACCCGATAATAACAATGGTTGAACGCAAAAAGCTTGATTCTGCTCTAATTGAGCACGCTTGTTCAAAGGGCGTTCATTTCACAGACAAAACATCCTGTATCAGCATAAAAGAAGCTGATAACAAAAGCAAACACGTAAAATTACTTACTTCTTTTGGCGAAATAAAAGCCCATTTTGTGGTAGCTTCTGATGGAGCCCTTGGCAAAATAGGCAGACTTCTGAATTTGCCAGAGGAAAGAATTTTAATACATGCCCTGGAAACCAGGATTGAAATCTCAAAAGTCAATGAAGCTCTGGAAAACGCCAGATTTGATTTTGATGCATGTCCCAGTGGATACGGTTGGGTGTTTCCAAAAAAGGATCACTTTTCAGTAGGAATTCTTTCTCACATAAAAGGCCTGGGACTTAAACAATACCTTATACAGTACCTAAAAAAACTAAAATTCTCGCTCGACAGTGTTAATCATGCAAAGGGAGCCTTAATTCCTGTATCTCCTAGGCGTAAGTTTGCATACTGGAATAGGATCTTGTTTGCGGGAGATGCTCTCGGCTGGGTAGATCCGATTGTAGCAGAGGGTATAAGTGGTGCCATAATCAGTGGAAAACTGGCATCAAAGGCCATAATTAAAGGCTGTTTAGATCCAGAAAAAGTTCAAAAAAGCTATATCAAAGGTATTCAGAAACATTTGTTCAGCAATTTTTCTTTTAGCTCATTTCTAGCTAATGTGGTCTATCATCACCCGGTTTTCAGGGACCTATGTTTTAAATTGTATGGACAGGAAATTTCCGAGGTATTAACAGACATTATATCGGGCAAAAAGTCTTATAAATGGCTTCTTTGGTGGCCCTTTAACTATCTTCAGGCATTGTATCTTTTTCCCGGCAGAATAAGCCGTATTTTGATTAATTAACAACCTGTTATCCTGTTATCTACCTAAAAATCTCTTCGACTCTGGAGACTAGTCCCGGATGCCTTCAAATCTCCAAACACGAATTTCTCAAAAGTTATGACATCTAAAGGTTTTTCCACCTTCTTTACAATATTCCAGACATCAAGGTCCCTATCCTTCTCGATGCTCAACGCCACTAAAGCAGAAACCACAGCAGAAGACATGGAAGTACCAGAAATAAAATTGTAGCTTCCGCGAGGGAAGGTAGTCATTATGTTTCTACAGGGAGCGATAATATCGACTTTGTCAATTATCCTTTCATTTGGGTACACCTTTCCCTTCTGATCAAAACCCGCAACGGCGAGAACTTTTGGATGAGAAGCTGGAAAGTTTACATGCCTCAAATCGGGATCATTTCCAACGGGAGCAACAAAAATAACCGAATTTACCTCCACAGCCTTTTCTATCAACTTCCTCAAAATTGGATCGTCTGCAGGACTTCCGAAACTCATATTTACGATGTTTGCTCCGTATGAAACTGATCTATCAACCGCTTCTACAATTGAAGTTGAGTAGCACTCTGCCTCAGGTTTGTCTGGAACGATCTGTCTACATGCCCTCATCGCGAGAAGCTCAACCCCTGGAGCAATTCCTGTAGTACCCACACCGTCTTCCGAAGCACAAATCAAACCAGCGACTGCCGTTCCATGAATTTCGGCTTTATATTTTTCATTTCTAATGAAATTTTCAGCTTTTTTCACATGGGGCCTAATATCATTGTGATCTATATCAACACCGGTATCCACAACTGATACAACAACCCCACGCCCCATCCACCTTCTGTGGATGCTAGCAAGGTTCAGCAACCTGTATTCAACCTGGAGATTTTCCAGGCTATTAACCATGCTCCTGTAAATGTAATTCGGCTGTACTACAAAGTTTTTGAAGGTCGAGTTAATAAGCTTAACTACAGAAATTACATCTCCATCGGTGTAAAACACCGCAACGGTCGAACCGAGAGAAGTCAATTTATAAGAATAAAGCAACTTCAAGCGATACTTCCTCTGTAACAAATTCACAACATTCTTAAGCTCTTTGGTGGGTACTAAAACAACAACCTGGTTTTCTACATACTCGGGCCTGGGAAGTAAATCAAAGGTCCCGAAACCACTCTCAACTATTGTTTCCCCACTCCTATTTAAACCCTGCACCCTCCATACATACTTACCGCTCTGTGAGAAAACCTTATCCAAAAGCCTTTCAGGCACTGTATAAGATTCGCCCTTTACAAGAGCCGAAAAGAAAGCTTTTTCCAAAGGCTTATTAAAAAATTCCACCAGATAAGCAAACACTGAAGCAGAGCTCTTTTTAAGTCGCCAGGAAAATTGAATATTCTCGAAAGATACTGTGGAACCATCTTTTGGTTCTAATAGCTCTATTCCCCTCAAATCAACGTAAGGTTCAGCACTCACAAAATATACAGCCTTTGGGAACTCAAACACCTGGCGAGGATCAAGAACCACAAAGCGTACAACATGGGAACCCACCATAAAGGTTGGAATAGGTGGAACCGGTGGGGTTTCCAGAGTTATGGAATTACCATAGGATAAGTGTTTGAATACTCTGTGCAATATCCTCCCATCAACCTCCCAGTATGCCCTTAGGAGACCAGATCCTGTGTATTGAATTTCGGCAAAGACCTTAGGAGGCGGTGCATTACGATTTACTGTTATCTCAGACCTGTTGTTCTCAAAAAATAGACGAATTCTTTTTATTCTGAATTCTCCCGCTGCCTCAGTCGTAAAGTATATGCTAATAATGGCTCTGACCCGCTGTCCCTCACCAGCAAATTCCCTCACATAATCAACCTTAGACACCCCTAATTTCTCGGCTCTCATGGATATTGATGGAGGAATTGCCAGCAATTCACCAACACTACCAGCACCACCTATAACATTTACCTTTAAAGACTTGTAAATCGTGCCCAAAACCGTACCGCTGCTAACAAACATTCCTTTGGTTGACGTCATCGTAAAAGAAGCTTTGGGCATAGAAGAAAAATTATAATTAATGGTCTGGGTAAATCTCGATCGTCTGGGAACTCTTATGAGGGTAGGATTAGCTGTAACAAAAACAGAAAGTCCTTTTTGAGTTACCTTGATTACAAACTTTTTACTCTTTCGCTGTACTCCACTGGGACAACTATCAGAAACCTCAACAACAAAAGAATAATTTCCTGCAGATTGACATGTTCCGCTAATCACTCCATTGTAATTCAGAACCAAACCGGGTGGAAGAGAACCCGACACAATTCTAAAGCTAAGGGGCGGGCGGCCCCCTCTAACCAAAATTTGTTCAGTGTATGGAGATCCTACTACACCTGAGCGCAAACTGGACGGGCTTGTAAACTCAAGCTGCTCACAGGTTTCTTGAATCTCCAGAACAAAACGGCCAGTTACTTTTTGTGGGCCCGCTGGGCAGCTATCACGTGCTTCCACAACAAAACTATAATGTCCGGACCTTTGGGGAACGCCGCTAATATCTCCAGAAGAATTCATATGCAAGCCTTCAGGAAGAATCCCCGAAAGCAGATTAAACCGAATTGGAGGATATCCCCCAGAAACCCGCAAACGCTCGGCGTAAGGAACTCCCACTTTGCCGGTGGATAAGGTTTCTGGAGTAGAAAAAGCCATGGGTTTACAGGTCTCCAGAATTTCAATAGAGAAAGTCTTTATGACTCGCCTGGGCTTTAAAAAACAACTGTCTGTTATTTTTACAGAAAAGGTATAAAAACCCGCGCGTGTCGGAACCCCTTGAATCTCACCGGATGAAGTTAAATACAAACCCGGGGGCAGGGTTCCTTCCACGATAGCAAAGTGATACGGGGGAGCACCACTACTCACAACTATCCTTGTAGCATAAAACCTTCCCACCTTTCCGGATGGCAAGGTCGGCGGGGTTTCAACAACAATAGGTGGACAAGTTACGAGCACTCGAGCAGTCACCGGGTCAGGAGACACTGGCCTCCTCTCGCACCTATTGGGAGAACTTCTTACCGTAACGGTATAATTTCCAGGCGTTAAAAATCTGTGTGAGGAGGTCAACATACAGAAAAAACCCTCACATAGACCAAGCGTTCTCCAGCCTGTTCCATCTCCATAATTTATTTCAAGGTAGCAATCTACTTGATATGGGAGGTTATGAGTAAAGGGCGCAACAAATATAGCCTTCACAGAAAACTGAACTGAACCACCCGCCTGAACTTGTGTATATTTAGGAGAAATCTCTATGCCGTAAGTTGAGCGTACAAAAAGGGCGAATATAAAAAGAAACACAACGCAGGAAATGCGCCTTGCTTTCATATTTCCTCCATACAAATTAGAAAGTTACATCAAAGAGACCATTTAAAGTCAACATGACCGTAATCGCTTCGTCACCACTTCCATAAACGTGATCAACTGTCTTGTTGTGTAGGAGCTTAAGAGCAAGGGAAGCATTTTTTAAGTAACGCCATGTTCCAAGGAGATAGCTAATCTGAACCTGAGTATCATAGCTTTCTTCATCAACACTGTCATCGTTGGATCTGGAAATTGTGTAAGTAGATGACAGTTGATAATCCACTCTCTCAAAGAAAGTGCCACGAACATCAAGATTCCAGGTAAAAGTATCAAGTATCTGATCAAGAGCATAAAATTCTGAACGGTTAAAAGAAAAAGATGGAGTTATCGATATTTTTTCCAGGTTTATGGACGGAGACACATTGACATTAATGCTGGATGAATCGTTACCACTCGATGTGTGATCATTCTGATAGGAGTAGCCCGTTTGCAGGTTAAAGGAAAAAATATCCTTAAAATACCCAATGTTTAGACCAACCGCAGAGGTATCATCATAGACCTCTGTAGTAGGATCCGGCTCATCAGAGGTTTTCCTTATACTCTTTCCCACATTTAGCCCAAGAGACCAATTGTTAAAACCTGTATAATTGTAATTTAAAGAAAGATCATACATATTCATTTTAGGATAAAGTTCATCATTATCCACATTATCTCTAAACCATGAAGCGTGATAATCAAAATTGCTACTCTTATAGGTTAGTTGACCATCAAGATAAATTCCCTCTTTGTCCTTATCAACGCCCGGATTGCTCACAACCTGATAATCCGGGCCAATATAGATAAAACCAGATCTGAGACTCAAAAAGTCTCCGCTCAGACTTCCTTCAATCCTGTATAGTCTGTCGTCGATTTTACCAAATTCGTCGGTGCTGTCCTGGTCATATCTGCTAACATCCCACTCAGCTTCAAAACCCAATCTGCCATCCCATATGGAAGAACTTACAATTATCCCAAACACATCTCCTCTACTATAAAGCTCCTCATTATATATGCCGAAGGAACTCTCCTCTTCCCCAGCAGTTGCATATAAAGCCCGTATCTGGAGGACATTAGGAATTACCTGTAACTTGCCTGTAACTCCAAATATATGGGAATCCATGTCATCGCTTATGCCTGTTCCTCCTTCAATCCCGTATGACTGTTGAGTCCTCATGGAAAAGGTCTCAAAAGACAACAGATCACTATGCCACCCAAACTTTCCACCTCGACGGGTAAGATTACAGATGGTGTTTTCTGACACATCAACTGTAATGTCTCCTAATTGAGTCAAAATATATCCGCCCTTTGAATCCCTTCTAGCTGTAACAAGATAATTTATTAAATCCACTCCCTTTCCCATCGGATCTAATGCGGGCGTATTTTGATCCAGATACCTGGTTGTGGCATCGCCTTCGATAAACCAGTTGTCTTTTTTCAGATAAACGCTGGAATGCAAATTAGCTTCTAATTTAGAGTCAGGTTGATTAGAATCATCGAGAGAGGTGTATGGCATCCCATCGTAATTAAAAGTGAGTTTGGAAGCAGAATAAAATTCATCCGCAACCTTGTAATGCCTGGTCTCAAAATGAAATTCCCTATTGATAGCCTCACCACCTTTGGAACGGCAGGAAATTATCAAAGTATGTTGACCCGCAGGTAAGACTCTAATTGGAGTATATTCAACTGAGTGTTCCTCAATTGTGGATAGTTCGGTCACATCGCTGTTATCCAGTACAACCGTAGTACTATTCGGATCAATACCCACCGAAAATTCAACCCTTATGTGGGGTTTCTTCCCGTAAAATAAAACCCCGGGTTCAGGCTCCACAAGACGTACCACATTTTTGCTTTCTGCCGAACACACCACATCTTGAGGAAATAAAAATAAAACGAAGGTAAAGAAACAACAGACTATGACGGAAATGCTTTTATAAAAGCCACGTTCAGCCATAGGCCTTATCCTTCCCTATCAGTATCTGGGAGCCCAAAATTTGACTATTTTCGTCTGGTCGAGTTTGTTTTTTACTTTTTCAAGTTCGGATTTAGAAATAGGTATTTTAATAATATAAAGTCCGTTCGGCTCAGGACCACCTACTATTTCAGCTCCTAGGCCTACCAAAAGATTTCTGATATCCGCCTCACTTGCCCTCTCATCAAAGACAACATTCAAATAACTCGCCGCTTGCTCATGCTGCAAAGATGATGAAAGAGTTGTGTATTTTACCCCATGCGGAGAAACAACGAGCAGCAATATTACCAGGGCCTGGGCGAAAGCCAAAGTCCAGGGGAGCCACATAGACCTGAAAAATTGAGAAATACGGTCTGTTACTTGACTGAAGGCTGACACTTTAGATTGTTCAGATATTTTATCGGTAATTTTATGAAACATCCTGTCACTGGGAACCTTTGCCGTCCTTTCCAGTTCGTCATAGTATTCACTTATAGCAAACCATTCAGTAAGTTCATCATCCAGCGTACTCGAGTCGCTTTCCAATTCCCGTAGCAAATCAGCAGGAATTTTATCTTGAAACTCAGCAGGCACCCCAGCATTGTGGCCATTGGATTTTTTCTTTTCACTCATGATCCACCGTCCCTATCTCGGAAATTATCTCTTTCATTTTCTTCTTTGCATGAAACACTCTTGTTTTTACAGTACCCACAGGAATTCCAAGAATGCGAGAAATTTCCTGATAATCCAGTCCGTGAAGGAAAACCAAGTCCAGAATTTCCCTGTGCTCCGGCGAAAGCTTCTTCATCGCTTTAGAAACAAGATCCTTATTTAGAAGATTTTTAAAATGCGCTCCCTGCTTATCGCATACGATATGTGGATAATCATCTACAGATGCGTGAACCTTCTTTCTTGTCAACTCCTTTAGCATTTTGTTCCGAGCTATCCCAATAATCCAGGATAAAACCGCGGATTTGCCCTGAAATTTTCCAGCCGACTTCCACACTTCTGTAAAAGTATCCACAAGGACGTCTTCGGCCAAATCAGAATCTCCCGAAAGCCGCATCAGGTACAAATACAACCTTCTGTGAGTTCGTTCATACAAAGTTCTAAATGCCTCTTCGTCCTTATTAGCAATTCTTTCTAAAAGAGACTTTTCAACAACTTCACCTTTCATTTGTTTAGTTCCCCGGCAAGACGAAAAGGTTCAAAAGATGCTAAAATTTTTAAGCTCCAATCGAAAAAAACTGAAACCAAACAACCAGCGAAAAGGCAGATTCAAATTGATACACCCTTCGAGTTACATCTTGCTCTGTTTAACGCCTTCCCCAAGACCTATTTCGCAAACCTTGAGATCCTCATCAGAAAAGAGGAATATTTTTCATCACAAAATACAGCAGTGATTTTCAGTCAGTCGCAGGTCCCACCTCTTCCTGCTTCTCTATTGCTTCCTTTTTCAGGCGATTAACTGTTTCCTCAAGAACCGGAAACACATTTTCCCTGATATCTCCAGCCACTACAACCAATAACACATCATCACCCACATACCTGTCGCCTTCATGAAGATAAGCTTCAACGGCCGATATGCCCGGCCTTTCCCGCATCTCCTCAATAATCCTATCCCACGCTTCAATTTTTTTCGTTATGGTGAGTTTAACTGCAGGCCTGCCATCTCGAGTTGTACCTCTAACAACCCCATTATGACACACAATCATGCCAACTTTTTCATAATCAATCTTTTCTTTAACCCTTTTAATCAAATCACATATCGTCATCGTAACCTCTTCCATTTGCCCATTTCCTCACACCTATCCCCGCCTCTTGCAAAAAACCTTTCTAGCACATCAAAATTAAATGAAAAAGACCACATTGAAAGAACCTAAGCTTATGAATATGTTAACATTTAACTCACAAGCCAATGTGAAATATCCAGAACCTTTCAAGGCTAGTTTAAAGGTGTGTTTTCATGACAGTTCAAATGATGTATATGTGAC
>JALXAE010000235.1 GCA_026992355.1 Syntrophobacterales bacterium
TTCTAAGCCAAATATCTTCCGATAGTATAAATCCCCTCCTCTCGCTATTAAAATAGCTGCACCGGTGAAGGTTTTTTTACGTATTGCTTCTTTTGTAAGATAAGAAATAGGATCATTGCTGGCTCTCATGCGCCCGGTTTCTGTTTCTGGATTTTTTGCTGATTTATGTACGTCTTTTCATAAGAACTTATCGAACCATTTAAAGGTCTGCTTTATAGCTACTTTTCTAATGGAATTTTTACTAAATCTGTGATCAGCATCTTCCATTAATAAAAGTCTTTTGGGGAGACCAACCTTATTGTATATTCTATAAGCATCAAACCAGGGAACTATTTCATCTTTGGTTCCATGAACAATCATGACGTTATTTATTTTTTGAAGTTTTTCTAAAACGTCCAGAGAATCTGGATACCCTAAGGGATCTTTAGCACCTTTTAGGAAAGAAAAAGGGGAGTTTTCAAGGAGAAATCTTCTAATCATTTTTACATCGTAAGGAGTCGCCCAGGAGACAATGCCAGTCACATCGAAGTGCTTTGATGCGTAAAGATACGCAAGGTAGCCTCCGAAGCTAGAACCGAACAAGAAAAGTGGTAAAGTCGGCGAGAAACCTTGAAATGTCACAATAGAGTACGAAAACTCTATTACCCTTTCGACACATTCCAGTCTTGCTGAAATTAGATCTACGTTGCTCTTCTGTCTGTTTTCGCCAGCTCCTGTCTGATCAAACCTTACAACAATAAATCCTTTTTCTATTCCCTCTTCTTCGATTTGAAGAAATTTTGATGATCTCCTGTATCCTAGAAGGCCATGGAGAGCGATTAACAGGGCTTTGGGCTGAGTTTTTTGAGGAAAGGCAATGTCAACGGGGATCTCATCATCAAGCCACTGATGAATAGGGGTTTGCATTTAGACTTCGCCTTTTCTTTTTATTGCGTACAATGCCACTTCAATTACCGCTTCAGGTCCCGACAACTTAACCACCTTTTCTTTAAACTTAAACCTTTCAACTAACTTTGCGAAAAATAAAGGAGTCTTAAGATCCTTATTTTTTGCAAGGAAAATTGTTCCACCGGTTGATAAGGTATCATCAAGAAAATTAACCAGGATATCGTAGGTTCGTCTATCGTAGACAACTTCTGAACCGATTATTATGTCAAATGGCTTTCCGTAATAGGGTAGTCGCCAGTCCATCTTTAAAACTGGAACATGGTAACATCCATTAAGAAGTGCATTGGCTTTGCAGAACAACAAGGCATCATCATCAACATCAGTAATTGTTACATTGTGTCCACACATAGCTGCATAAACACCTACAACACCAAGACCGGCTCCAATCTCCAGAATCCTCTGGCTATCTATTACAGGCTGTTTACCCATAAAATAGGCAAGTACAAAACTAGGTTCCCAGACCTTTGCCCACCATGGAAGGTTCATGAGATGATAAAAAATTTCACCCTCTACACTTTCCTGCTCTTTAGAACTCTGATTTTCTAGCTGGCTTGTTACATACTCTTCCAGGTTCTTTATTTGTAATAATTTGACCTCTTTTCCGTCGATTTTTAACGGTTCAACTTCTACCTCATATTTCTTCTCAATTTCCGAAATTATTTCGGAAAGACTCATATTGTTAAGGTCTTGAGGTATCTGCATCATTCTGTAGTCCTCCGGAACACAAAATTACCAAACAATTCTCCTTTTATTATGTCATTATTGACATAATTTCCATTTTTAAATAGATTTTCACATCCTGTAGTTTATTACATTAAAAAATTTTAACCAACAATTACAAAGGAGAGATAAGGGATGAAAAAAGAAAGGATGAAAAAAGTTGTAAGGCTTTATTTTAAAAACATTCTATTAATTCTCCTTTTATGTTCTATTGTGGCAATCGCGCCTCAATTATGGGCAGTAGAACAAAAGGTTTTAAAAATGGCAACCACAACAAGTACGGATAACTCCGGACTGTTGGACTATCTTGTTCCCCTATTTGAAAAAAATACGGGGATTGATTTGCGATGGATTGCTGTCGGCACCGGTAAGGCTCTGGAGCTTGGGAAAAATTGTGATGTTGACATACTTCTAGTTCACGCGCCAGCAGCCGAGAAAAAGTTCGTGGAAGAAGGCTACGGGATCGATCGAACGGAGATTATGTACAATGATTTTGTCATCATTGGGCATCCTGATGACCCTGCTCAAATAAGGGGTATGCCGGTATTGGATGCTTTTAAGACCATAGCTCAAAAGGGGGCATTGTTCGTAAGCCGCGGAGACAATTCGGGTACCAACAAGAAGGAGCTTAATCTGTGGAATCAGGTCGGAATAAAAAACCTCGACCAATCCTCATGGTACGTTCAAACTGGGCAGGGCATGCTTACCACAATAAACATAGCGGCTGAGCGGAAAGCTTATACGCTAACAGATCGGGGGACGTACATAAAATACGAGTATAATATGAAAGGGCACCCTGCATTGGTCATTCTGGTGGAAAACGATCCTAACCTTTTTAACCAGTACAGTCTTATCATTGTAAATCCCAGAAGATGTACAAATGTTCACTTCGATTTGGCCAGGGAGTTCCTGAAATGGATTACATCGCCTTATGCCCAAAGAGCAATTGGAAATTATAAACTTCTTGGGAAAAAGCTGTTTATCCCTAACTATAGAAGGTAAAATTCACGTGCAAAAAAATCAAAATAGCGATTGGAAAAAATCTTAAATTTCTTTATGCGTTAGCTTTCCAATCGAACATTAAAGGAGGAACTCAGTAGCTCGGTGGCGTCAATGCACTACATAACTGACGGTTTTGTCAGAGCGATCCTCTTACTCTTTAATAAAGACCCGGAAACCTTTTCGGCTATAAAAACCACCTTTACTGTCACAACCTGTTCCATGACAGCCAGCCTTGTAATGGGCATCCCGATGGGCTTTTGCCTAGGTTATTATAACTTTCCCTACAAGAAAGTGATTAGAACCATTGTTGACACCTGCCTGGCCCTTCCTACGGTTTTAATTGGCCTTATTGTTTATGCTTTCATATCAAGTAGAGGCCCTCTTGGTCACTTAGGTTTGCTTTTTACAGTCTGGGCCATCGCCATAGGACAGACCATTTTGGCTTTACCTATAGTTGTGTCTCTTACAGCAACCGCCATAGAAAGTCAGGATGAACAGATGAGGCTAAATCTCTTGAGTCTGGGAGCAAGGGGACGACAGCTGTTGTTAACTTCTCTTTGGGAATCTCGCCTCATGATAACAACGGCAGCTCTAACTGCTTATGGCAGGGTCCTGACAGAGGTTGGGATATCCATGATGGTCGGAGGTAATATTAAATGGCATACACGCACAATAACAACCGCAATAGCTTTGGAAACTGGCAAAGGCGAATTTGCTACGGGCATAGCCCTTGGGCTTGTTTTGATGTCGATTGCCTTTATTATTAATTTACTTCTTACCTTTCTCAAACGAAGAATATGAAACCATGAAACCAGCTTATTTGGTACAAAAACTGCGCCATTTTTATGGTCGTAAGCAAGTTCTCAACATAGATGAACTTACCATAGAAAAGCATAAAATAGTCGGGCTGGTTGGACCCAATGGGAGTGGTAAAAGCACACTTCTTAGGTTACTCGCCTTTGTAGAATATCCATCGGAAGGGAAGATTACTTATTTTCCGGTGCTGGAAGCCGACGGAAGGCCACTTCGTTTTCAGATAACTCTACTATGTCAGGAACCATATCTTCTAAAACGAACAGTTTTTGCCAACATTGCTTATGGATTAAAGATCAGAAAAGACACCAGGAATTTACACGACAGAGTAGCAGAAGCCCTCGAATGGGTTGGTCTCGATTACTTTAGTTTTGCAAAAAGGAAGTGGTATGAACTTTCAGGAGGTGAGGCTCAGAGGGTTGCTCTGGCCGCACGCTTGATTTTGAAGCCCTCTGTTTTGCTCCTTGATGAACCCACTGCAAGCGTTGATGCAGAAAGTGCCCAGCGCATACGAGATGCTATTCTTATGGCAAAGAGCGAATGGGGTGCTACAATTGTAATAAGCAGCCACGATAGGAACTGGCTTTATGAAAGTTGTGATCAGCTTGTTCACTTACTGAGAGGCCATATCATAGGAAGCGCTGCCGAAAATATCGTGTTTGGCCCCTGGAAATGGCTTAACGGCACTCTTTGGTATAAGCTTTTAGATGGCAATCAAAGGCTCATTTTAAAGGGAGCTGAAAACGAAAACTCGGTAGCCTTACTATCACCGGACAGCTTAATAGTGCGTCCCCTTTCTGAAAATTTCAACTTTTTCGACGCCGAAAAAACTCAGAGAGAAGTCTGCTACATTAATGGCATTGTGTCTGCACTTATTATGGAACGTGCAACAAATAATATTCTGGTGTCCATTGCTGTAGGTCATATCACCTTTAATGCTCGCCTAGCTAGCAACCATCAAATGCTTTATCCGGGGCAAAAGGTAATTCTGGAAATCCCAACTGATTCTGCAAGATGGGTTTCCTAAAGGGAATTATTTGGTTGATGTGTCATCAAATTTTGTAACGTGCCAGGGCAATAATTCGCCGGCGCGATGTACCGCAAACTCTTCCACCTCATTGTACCAGGAAAGAAACCCCTCAAGCAGGAGACGACCAGCATTTGATAATTCGTAACCGCTTTTTTTGTTTTTGTCCCTGATTACTAGCCGTTCGCCAATGATTTCCTCGGTTTTCTTTATTTTTCCCCAGGCAGCCCGATAGGACATTCCTAATTCCTTGGCTGCTTTCCTTAAAGAACCGCATTCAGCCAGCTTCGCAAGGAGTTGAGCCCTTCCTGGACCAAAAACAAGACCTTCCGATGTTTCTAACCACAGATGAACCCGAACAGTTGGTTTGAGGTGAGCTGTTGTTGAGGACATAAAAACCTGTTTACTTTAAGTAATAAAATATTCTTATCATCGGAAGGTCTATAAAAAGCAATGCTTTATATTAACCTAGGTCGGTGCTTCCGTTTTTTCTGTGTTTTTCCTGGTAGTTATAACCTCATCTACTATGCCATATTCCTTGGCCTGTTCACCACTCATATAAAAATCACGGTCGGTATCTTTAGCTATTTGTTCCAGGGGTTTACCTGTGTGGTGTGTTAGAATTCTGTTTAATTCTTCACGTAGCCTTAAAATTTCCTTTGCCTGAATTTCAACATCCGTGGCCTGACCCTGAAAGCCTCCCATCGGCTGATGAAGAAGTATCCTGGAATGGGGTAAAGCATACCTCTTCCCTTTAACACCAGCAGCCAGCAGAACAGCTGCCATGCTTGCTGCCTGTCCCATGCAAAGTGTTGACACATCGGGTTTTATGTACTGCATGGTATCATAGATAGCCAGTCCAGCGGTAACCAATCCGCCAGGAGAATTTATATAGAAGTGTATATCCTTGTCGGGGTCTTCAGACTCTAGAAAAAGCATTTGGGCTATTATCAGATTGGCCACCTCATCTGTTATTGGAGTACCAAGAAATATTATTCTGTCTCGCAGAAGACGGGAATAAATATCAAAAGCTCTTTCACCCCTGCTACTCTGTTCTATTACTATTGGTATAAGAGATGCCATCTTTATTAATTATCCTCCTCTCCTTTTTCATTATTTGCGGTTTCCTGAGAGCTATCCTCAACTTCTGAAGCATCCACGAATTTCGCATGTTCTTCGATAAATTCGTAAACCTTTTCTCTTATTTTATTGGCTTTCATTTTATCCAGAAGAGATGACTTTTCAAATCTTTCTTTTGCTTCTTCCGTTGATACTCTTAAAACTTGCGCAAGGTTTGAGAAAACCTCCTCTTCTTCCTGGGGACTCAAGGTAATGTTCTCTTTTTCAGCTATCTTATCAATTATAATTCGTAGCTTAACTGAAAGTTCTGCACCAGGTTTGAAACTTTCTCTAATTTTTGGATCCTCTATCTTGTGATCTATACCCTGCCTGAGTAATTGCATTTCTATATCTTTAATTTCAGATTCCATCTCTTGTAAAACGGCCTTTTCAGGTACTGGTATGTCATTACTCTTTAGCAAATGGGAATCAATCTGCTCTCTTATGAATTTTTTGCTTTCCAATTCTAGTTCTTTCTCCAATCTTTTTCTGACTTCTTCTCTAAGTTTTTCTAAAGAATCGAGGCCCAGGGTCTTGGCAAACTCGTCATTGATTTCAGGCAGTTCCTTTCTGGCAATGTTTTTTATATCAACGTAAAACTCTACTTCTTTTCCCACCCAATCCTCATTAGGAGCTTCTTCAGAAGAGAGGTACTTCAGCTTAAAATGAACAGTGTCTCCTACTTTTGCTCCCAGCAGTTGCTTGCCGAATTCTGGATGGTACAATTTGTCTTTGCCTATTTCCAACAACAAATCTTCTTGAACATATTTTTCATCGACCCTGCCGTCTATGTAAGGGGTTACATCAATAGTTACCACATGTCCTTCCTGAACCTCCCCGTCCTCAACAGGCTCCAGGTTGGCGCTCGATTCAGCAATCCTTGTCAACTCATTTTCAATATCTTCTTCTGTAACCGCCTTTTCGGGAGGTTTTCTGATTTCAATTCCTTTGTAGCCATCAGGTTCAAATTCAGGAGCCACTTCCACCAGAACGGAATACGTTAAACTTCCATTTTCGTTGTAACCGTAATTCTCAAGATCGGCTTCAGCCAGAGGTTTAATACCCTCCTGTTCAAGCGCATCAGGGAATGTTTTTTCTATGAATTCCTGAGCCACCTCATTGTCAATCGCCTTACCATAATAGGCTTTTAGGACATTCCGAGGAGCCTTACCCGGGCGAAAGCCTTTAATCCGGACCCTTTTTGACAACTGGCGGTACTTCTTATCTATTTCGGGTTGAACAACATCTGCCGGAATTTCTACTATCAATTTTTTTTGAGTTTCATTCACATCACTTACCGAGATCTTCATAGCCCCTTTGAATCCTTCCTGTTTATACTATTTTTAATAAAACCCCTTAAACAATAAATATGGTGCGAGAGGGGGGACTCGAACCCCCACGGTTTCCCGCTGGATCCTAAGTCCAGTGCGTCTGCCAATTCCGCCACTCTCGCACCATCACTATAAATCATTGAAAACATATTCTTTTCCATCTAAGATTGTCAAGTCTCAAGCGAAAAAGCAAATTATTTTCAGAGGGTCAAGAAAAAAGTGTATAAAATAAGCGACAGATGGGGTAAGCACTCTGTAAATCGCATTGCTATTGTTGGATTCAGGGCTGTTGGCAAAACCACAGTAGGTGAAGTGTTGGCTGGTCTCATTGGATGGAACTTTGCAGACATGGACAGGATTCTAACTGAACGTTTCGGAATGTCTATTTCTGAATGGGTTTCTCTTCATGGCTGGGAATCCTTTAGAAGGAAAGAAAGCGAATTGCTGCAGGAACTTTCGAACCTCTCCCGTATTGTTGTAGCAACCGGTGGCGGTATCATAGAAAGGAAGCTCAACGTATCCCTATTAGAGGAAAAATTTTATGTTGTGTGGCTAAAAGCGGATATTAAAACGGTAAAAAAGAGAATCAGGAGTGATAAAGGATCAGCACTTAACAGACCGCCCCTTCATGGAAGGGACAGCATTTCAGAAGTACATTATCTCCTACAAAAAAGAGCTCCTCTTTACCAAAAGGTATCTAATTTGACTATTTTTGTTGAAAATTATTTGCCTAGCCAGATTGCTCGAATAATTGACGAAAAATTACAAGATACACTTAATGTCCCTCCTGTTTAATATTTTGGAAACTTTGCCGGGAAAATCTTTTGCGAAAATCTCTCGCAGGTGATTTGCCACAGCGACGAGTTTGTTAAGATCAATGCCGGTTTCTATTCCCATTTGATGTAGCATGAGTACTAGGTCTTCTTCGGCAATGTTTCCTGACGCACCGGGAATAAAAGGGCATCCACCCATGCCTGCTACAGTGGCGTCAAAACATTGTACACCCGCTTCAAGAGCAGCAAAGATGTTAGCAAGTCCTTTGCCCTCTGTATCGTGCAGATGGAGAAAAAGAGAGCGATTTTCACAAATATCTTGAGCCTCTGAGACCAACTTCTGTACCTGAAGGGGATTAGCCATTCCTGTTGTGTCCGCAAGAGCAACTTCAGAAACGTTATAAGAAACCTGTTGTTCTAAAATCTTAAGAACCAAAGCTTCAGAAATTTTTCCTTCGTACCTGCACCCAAAGGCACACTGAATACCAGCTCTTACCTTCAATCCGTGCTCACTTGCAGCTCTCAGCATTTCTTTCATTTCGCCGATTGCTTCATTCAGGCTCATGCCCGTATTTTTTATGCTGTGAGTATTACTTGCGGAAACTGAAATTTCGACCCGCGAACAACCTGACTGGATTGCCCGTTGTAAACCACGTTTATTGAGAACCAGTGCATAGAATTTCGCCTCTTTGAACTTCTGAACCATTTTCATCACTTTTTCAGCGTCTGACATCTGAGGAACCTTTTTAGGGTGCACAAATGATGTAATCTGAAATCTCCTAACCCCGGCGTCTATGAGCGCTTCCAGGATTTCTAGTTTCTCTTCAGTTGTTAACAGTCTTGTCTCATTTTGGATACCATCGCGGAGAGTTTGATCTTCGATAACAATTCTATCAGGAATCATTGGCAACTCCTTACTTTTAGGATATTTTACTGGCCACATGATAAGTAGCCTATTTCTGTAGCTTTTACTTTAGAGGATTGCAATGGAAAGAATTTGGGTTTTGCACGGTGTTAATTTAAACATGTTTGGGAAAAGAGACACCAGATATTATGGGAATGTGACTCTGGAAGATATAAATGGAGAAATCGCAAAGCTTGCTCGTAAGCTGAGGGTTAAAGTGGAATTTTTCCAGAGTAATCATGAGGGAGCAATGATTGAACACATTCATCATGCTCATGATGAAAATATAGACGGCGTGGTTATAAATCCAGGGGCCTGGACACATTACAGTTATGCGATTAGAGACGCTCTCGAAATTTTGGAGATTCCGATTGTTGAAGTCCACATGTCAAATATCCATGCAAGGGAATCTTTCAGGCAGATTTCTGTTATCTCTCCGGTCGTCTCATGTCAGATATGTGGTCTTGGATTGAACAGTTATTTGTTGGGACTTATTGCAGTAACCAGTTTAATAAGAAAGAATCCCTGCAGTGAAATCCTTTAAATCCTTTTTCGAAGTTTATGGAAACCGAAGAGTAGCTATTCTTACCGGCATTGGCTTTTCTTCTGGGCTTCCTCTGGCTCTTACGGGTTCCACCCTTCAGGCGTGGCTAGTTTCTGCCGGGATCAACATAAAACTTATAGGAATTTTTTCCATAGTTGGTCTGCCGTACAGTCTGAAAATACTGTGGTCTCCTTTATTGGATCGTTTTTCCGTGCCCTTTCTTGGTAGACGAAGGGGTTGGATATTAGTTTTTCAGATACTTCTCGCCATTCTCTTTATATCCCTTGGTTTTATAAACCCAAAAACTGCCGTTATTGTCGTTGGGCTTGCCACCCTTTCTATAGCTTTTTTCAGTGCCAGCCAGGATATAGTAATTGATGCCTACAGAACGGAAGTATTGAAGCCGGAAGAGCGAGGTGCGGGAGCTGCAACAACTGTCTTTGGCTATAGAATAGCCATGCTTGTGTCCGGTGCGCTTGCTCTAATAATGTCGGACATTATGTCCTGGAACAAGGTTTTTTTTGTATTGGGCGTAATAATGTTCCTTTGCGGAATCTTCACTTTCATAGCTCCCGAACCAGAACACAAACCCATCCCTCCAAAAAATATCAGAGAAGCTGTTATCTTACCTTTTATTGATTATTTTTCTCGGCCTTCAGCAATCTCTATGCTTCTTTTTATTGTTGTATTTAAACTGGGAGATGTTCTGGCAGCAGCAATGACAACCCCCTTTCTTCTCGACCTTGGATTCTCTCGTTCTGAAGTTGGCTTGGTTTACAAAGCTTTTGGCCTGGCCAGTACACTTATTGGAGCAATGGTGGGTGGCAGCCTGATGGCTCGCATCGGGTTAAATAGATCCCTTTGGATTTTCGCAATTCTACAAGCCTTATCCAATCTTGCTTTTGCAGCTCTAGCAATGGTGGGTAAAAATTACAATATGCTGGTTGTCGCTGTAGCTGTTGAAAATATCACAGGAGGTATGGGAACGGCCGGCTTTGTGGCATTTCTGATGAGCTTATGCAATACTAGATATACAGCCACTCAATATGCTTTACTATCAAGCCTGATGGCTATTACGAGAGTCATAGCAGGCGTTCCAACAGGATATATGGCTTCAAGTCTGGGATGGTCTCAATACTTTATTGCAACAACCCTAGGGGCACTTCCCGGCATCCTCTTGCTTCCCCATTTTGCTCCTTGGAATGCAAAGAATGAAACTGAGACTAAGTAATTGAACAGGTAGCTTCCTGTACTTCAACGGCTGAAAATGCACAGGGAAAGGACCTCCTCTTTTTTCTTGACTAACCCTTCCGTTTCTGATAGGTAGCTCAACAACTTTTGCTGGTTCCCCGGTAGCTCAATCGGCAGAGCGGGTGGCTGTTAACCACTAGGTTGCTGGTTCGAGTCCGGCCCGGGGAGCCATTTTGATGGCTGTTTCAAACTCATTCAACGTGTTTTTCCGACTTGCCCGCACAAAAGGAGAAAAGAACAATTATTACAAAAATATATGAGGCTTAAGGAGTCTATTCCATTGGCCAAAAAGGGTCAAGAAATGGTCATTGACAGGATGTTTGGGAAAAGTTGAGATATAATCTAAAATTACTTTTTTTCACGGATTCTGGGCTTCGTGTTGCAAGTCAGATAGTTGGAAATCCGCGCTCAATGGTGGTCGGTTATAGCTTGAGCTTCGCTATACCATAACCGACCACCTATTTGTTCGTTAGTCTACGGCGTTTCTTCCTCTGTGATCAAAATAGCGTTGTTATTTGTCCCCCCATAAGTGCTGTTATTAAGAACATATTCCAGTTTAAAAACATTTAGGTATGTGCGATGATGCAGGGAAGTAGACGCGCTTTCACCATAAAGGATTGCCCAACCGCCGGTGTTTTCAAGTTGAGAGCGCTGGGTAGAGTCCATCAAATCGTATACATCTATAGCACCTATGCATTTTACAAGAGTACCACCTAATCCTGAAGATTTTGAGACAGCAGTTCCACTTCGTGAAAATACTCCTTCTGTTTCAGTACAAGGACTGCTTCCACAAGAGTCTACATCCTGCAATAAAGGTTGGGAACTATCTTTTGCTGTAATGAGTTTGATGGTTGTTGCTATGTCAGAGGAAAGGTCTGGGTCTCCGGTAAATTCGGATGAGATAGGGGTTACAAAAAGTTTTGTTGTCCAAACATTTTTTGGGAAAAAGGTGAAAGGACTTCCTTCGCCTGATTTGTAGTGGCTTCCGTCAAAGTATTCGTTTCCTGCGTGCAGAGCACCAATAGGCAGCAGGAAATCTTGGCGGTGGCGGGTATTTTGTGCTCTGTATCCCCATGCAGCACCAGAAGTAATGTCCAGCAAAACTGCTTCACCATATAATGTTCTCGTTCCTGCCGAGATAGAACTGTTCGATACATCAACTCTCGCTCCGGTTGAGTCTGAATGGGTAACCAATAGATAACCGCGAATTGGAGTGGATGGGTTTAAACTGAATGTGCCCCCATAAGCGTCAGAATCATTATACATTGCATTGCCACTTGCGAAAATACCCGAAACATCAAAAGTTACGAGATCGTTGGTGTGTGTAGGTCTAGTGAAAGACTGAGTTGTGCAGCCTGCATCCAATGCAGCACTACCGGTTTTGTAACGGTAAATGTAGGTCAAATGAGTCGCAGAATTACTTTTGTTAACGACCGAAATAATAGTTGTTACATTAACCCCATCTGATGCTATGTAGGGAAATAGAATAGTGTCAGCACTAACTTGTGGGGTTAACAAGACGCTTAAGACAAAAACCATGGATAGCATAAATATGCATTTTTTCATTGGAACCCTCCTTTTTAATTTTGGTTAATTAAACAAACCCACATAATCATTCGTTTTCTCGTTTCTGGATCCCCAATTTCCCTTTTACAATTTTGCCATGAAAAGTAAGCAACTTATAATTTATGAGCTGGGTGTTGAGATTAAAATATTGTTATCTATTACCTACGAATTGATCACAGTAACATGATTCACACAGATACCAGAAAGCGTTGGGTAAGTAATTTTTGATAAAGCTTGCAACATAGTATGAACAGGACAGCGAGCAGCGTCTAAACTTCGGACACTTTCATGCACAATTCAGATTTCTGTCTCCTCCAAAGAACAATAGCTATCATGAGGGAACAAGAAATTCCGTAACATGTGTTGAGCTGTAATTTGTACCTTCATAAGTTGAGCACGTTGGTGAATGTCATAAAACTCCATACAAACTTACTGATCCAGTGTGTTTCGTATAAACCCAACATCTCCAAGGTTTAAGAACAGTAGGCGTGCCAGAGCAAGGAAATACCTTTTCGCTTTCTTGACACGACACATTATAACAGTTATCAACTCCAATAAGTCGATTTCAACCTAATTCTTTATTAGCAATAAATTGTATCAACGCACCTAATGAAAGAGGTGTTAATATAAACTAATTCTCATTATTAGCAAAGTTATTTTTGTACGTATGTCTCCTTTACCTCCCACCTTGACTGCTTTTAAAAAGATGTATTCTTATTTCCTTCCGCACATTTTTTATGTTTCAAAAGAAGAACTTCTGCTGCATAGGCCAAAGCAGCTTTTATATCGTCAATGGTCACAGGGTATTCGCGGGTGATTTCTTCATAGCTCAGACCCTCCGCCAAAGCATCCACTAGAGATGAAACAGTCACTCTAGTGCCTTTTATTGACGGCTTCCCGTGGTTAATCTCCGAATCGACAATAATCCTTTTTCTCCAATCCATTATATCGAGCCCTATCGACTCCCGGGTCAAAATTTCGCTGGAGACATCCGGAGCCATAGTGTTTAGTCAAGTGTGTCCGTAGAGGAAGAGGCTTTCCTCGGTTTTGCTATAGCTTCCCGGAAACCTGGCAAGCTTTTTCGTTCGTATTTTTCATTCATATGCGATAAAATCAGGTAGACCACTTTGCAGACGGCCTCTGGGCCTGAAAAAACCTCTATAACCTTGGTCATCCTTTTGATTTCTTTCATAAGCCTCTCCAATTGATTGGTGGTGTATATGAGTTTTCTGATTTCCTCGGGATAGTCCATAAAAGTAGTGAGGTTGTTAAAGTTTTCTTCCCATCTTTTGACCACCTCGGGATGTATTTTGCTCCATTTCTGTTTAAAATTGATAAGAGCTTGCCTGGCTTCTTCCTTACTTGATGCCCTATAGATAGTCTTAAGGGATTCTGCCACAGCTTCCCGATCTCTTTTTCTGACCTTTTTTAGAGATCCTTGTAATGACCCCCATAAATCAATACCAAATTTTTTGTTTTTTGTAGTAGAGTATTTGAATGATGGTTTTTCTTGTTAAAGAGTATGGCGGTCATTTGT
>JALXAE010000236.1 GCA_026992355.1 Syntrophobacterales bacterium
AGCACCAAACGTATTCGTTCTTGGCCTCAGGTGAGCGATTTTACGGAGAAACTCAAAGGAGTGCCGTTTTTTCTGAAGGGGATAGCTGGAGGGATCAGCAGTCCCAATTATGTTAATGCATTTCGCCCGCAATTCAATAGCCTGCTTACCTCCTGGTGATTCAACAAGTTCCCCAAGAGCTTCAAGAGAACATCCTGTTGCGACCTTTCTCATGATACCCTCGTATTCAGGAATTTCAGTGTCAGCTATTATTTGCAGATTGGAAAAACAGGATCCGTCATTTAGCTCAATGAAGGCAAAACCGTGTTTGGATTCTCTCTTGGTTCTGACCCACCCCATTACAGTAACCTCTTCGCCAAAAGGCAATTGCCTAAGTATTTCAACAACTCTCTTTCGTCTACTTCTTGTCATATTTGATCCCCTGATTCCAGTAATAGTCTTATTCACCTTATCATCAAAACCATCCGTCTATTTGCAATCACGAAAAGATTTCAACCAAATCTTACAACATTAAGCACAAGCGCTCAAAAAGAAAACGAAGTTAACTGCTCTTTACTGTAACATGTTTTCTCGTCCCCTTCCAAGACACCACATGGCAAGAACATGACAGTTTTTTACACACCTGGATCCTTTATTAGCCTCGTCGGAGATTAGCAAAAGGATTTGCGGCAACATATTTACAATGTACAAAAAACAAGCACCAAAAAAGAACAATATCTCTAAAAGTTAAAACTCCTGAAAAGTGTATTAATTTTATTTTGTTTCTCCCTTTCCAGCCATTCCAGCCGAGTAACGCCCAGTCTTCGTCCCTGTTAGATCAGCTAGTTACAGATATTCTGCTGCATTATGCAACATTATGTGCACCCATGCACAAAGTTATTGACATCTGCTACTTGATAGAATAGTATTCTACAAAATGTAATATTTTTCACTATTACGAATCGTTTCAGATACAAGGGATTACTATGTGTACGAGGCTACTGGAGAAAACAAACGTTATGCTACTGACAATCCTTTCTCTTTTTTATGCTTATCCCGCACTGGCGGCTCAACAGGGTCCGGAAGTTTTACCAAACCCTGACAAACCCTGGTGGTTCTGGCCGCTAGTGCTGCTTGTATTCTGCTTTGTTCTTGGAATTATTGCTGTGCTGGCAGGAGTAGGGGGAGGGGTCTTATACGTTCCCCTTGTAAGTGGTTTCTTTCCATTTCATCTAGACTTCGTAAGGGGTACTGGGCTCCTAGTGGCGTTGGCTGGAGCTCTCGCCGCAGGGCCAGGTCTTCTGCGAAGAAATCTTGCGAATCTGAGACTAGCACTACCGGTAGCTTTGATAGCGTCTACCTGCGCCATCCTTGGCGCCTTTCTCGGACTGGCACTCCCCACCAATATTGTCCAAATATGCCTTGGATGTACAATTATCCTTATTGCCCTTCTCCTGACCTTTTCAAAAAATGTCGAACGTCCCGAGGTAAAGGAGCAAGATTTCATCGGGAAAGCATTGGGGATGTCGGGGTCTTATTTCGAAGAATCAACGGGTGAAAACGTTGGATGGAAAACCCATAGAACGCTTCTGGGACTTTTCTTGTTTATAATTATTGGAATTATGGCAGGCATGTTCGGTTTGGGTGCCGGCTGGGCTAACGTACCTGTATTGAATCTCTTGATGGGTGCGCCTCTTAAAATAGCCGTTGGTACGAGTAAATTTTTACTTTCGATAACAGACACTTCCGCAGCATGGGTATACTTGAACAAGGGATGTGTAATTCCCATGATGGCCATCCCCTCCATTGTTGGTCTCATGCTTGGTTCCTTTGTGGGTGTCCGTATACTTGCAGTGGCAAAACCCAAAATCATACGCTACATTGTTATTGGTGTACTGCTCTTCGCAGGAGTCAAGGCTCTTTTAAAAGGACTTGGAATTTAGTAAGCGAGGTGAATAATGAAAGGGACAACAAACACAAGTGCTAAGGCATCTCCTGAACAAATTAAGTATGCTGACTTGCTATTCTGGGGTTCATGGTTTTCCATATTGCTAATGATAATAACTTACCTGGTTTATCTCGCTGGCATTTTGGATCCTTATGTTCCAGTGGATAAGATTCAAACATACTGGCAACTGCCTGTACATGAGTACGTCGAGAAGGCTCGTATTCCTCTTGGTTGGGGTTGGGTAAAATTCGTCACCAAAGGAGATTTCTTAAACTTTCTCGGGATCGCGTTGCTTGGTGGAATGACAATTATCTGTTTCTTTACACTGATCCCGGCCTACGTCAAAAAGAAGGATTGGCCTTTTTTAATAATTTCTATTTGCGAGATTTTAATCCTTGCCCTTGCCGCATCAGGAATACTTGCCGTGGGGCATTAATTTTTAAAATTCAACACGTTATAATCGCTATAAAAAAGGTGGAACAATGAAGGTGTTAGTTGCGATAGATAAGAGTCCCGAGTCTCAGATAGCTCTCCGTTACGCGTGCCACCTGCTCGAACATTTTGACGCCACCGTGGACGCGTTACATGTTAAACAGGATGTAACCCAACTGGTGTTGGAGGATTTTGATGTACCTTTCCTGAAAAAGAAAGACCCGGCCAAGAAGGTCGAAGAAGAAACAGAGGGGGTCAAAAGAAAGATTATTGAAGCATGTCAGGTTTGTCTTGCCGGTAAAGTACCCTGTGAACCCAAAATTGTTGTTGGTGAACCTGCTGAAGAGATCCTGCGAGTAGCCAGAGAAGGAAACTATGATCTAATTGTACTAGGTTCTCACGGTCATTCCGCGCTGGCAGGATTTTTATTGGGTACTATTCACACAAAAATTTTGCACCATACCCGGCGCCCGGTACTTATTGCCAGGAGCTACAAAACCATAGAGAAAGTCCTGATAGCCTACAGAGGAACAAAATGCGATCAGTCGGCGCTTCATTTTATAGCGCCATTGCTTGCAAGAAAAAAACCTCAAATAACAGTACTTCACGTTCAAGAAACAGAACTGGGTGAAAGTAAAGAATTTGCTGAAGCCTGTCTGCTTTACAGCGATAAAGTGCTTGAATCCTTTGATCATATTCCTGTCACAAAGCACGTGGAAGGCGACTTTGTAAGGGAGACGTTGAATGAAATTCTTACCAACGACTATGATTTGCTTGTACTGGGTGCCTATGGTCATCAAAAGCCAAAAATTCTGAAAGTAATCAGTGACGAAGCCTTAACGCTGGTTGGCAGGACGACTACACCTGTATTGGTATACAGAGACAAGAAGGACAGAGCTTGAAAAATCAAAGTTTACCACATTCGAAAAAAATATTGATCCCCCTCTATCTCCACCGGAACCCCACGGATCCTGAGCCCCTCGATTCGAGGGGCTCAATTTCACTTCCATTCGTTCAGTTGGCCATGCAGAATACGGGAATAGCAACTTTTCCCTCTTCGGGACAGCTCTCCGGGTCAGCTATAACAAATTCAACCCGCTTTAGTTCATCATACACTTCTCTTATACAGTCATCAACCTCACCAAATTTAACCACATGCCTGAAAGGAATGCCTTTTTCTTCACAGGCTTTTTCGAATGATTCCACGTTTTCCTTGCACCTTCTTTCAAACTGGACCCGAACGAGGTCACAGTAAGGACCGAGAGCTTCAGTGTTAGGTTTGGTAATCGGTCCCACATTTAGAGCGACAATTTCGTATCCCATCCTTTCAGCAAAACCAAGCGCGTAATCAATGACAGCTTTGGAAAAGCTGTCATCGTGACCCACCACAACAACCTTCGCCTTCTCGGCAATTTCTTCTCTTATTATGTCCTGCGCCTCGGCACGTAAACCTGCCTCTGCAAAAGTGATTGCTTCCGTATGTCCCTCAATCATCTCACGAAATGTGTCGGCCTGGCGACTTTTTACATCTACGCTGTCTTTCTTGCTCTTGCGAAGTTTCTCTCTCAGCTTCTTTATCATCTAGTGCTCCTCCTTTCCCTACTATTTGCCAATCACTTCTTCATTACCCGAGCCCGTATTTCTTTCCTTAGTCTGGGTTTTACGACCTTCCTTCTAACTTTTTGATCAACCTCTTCCTCTTTCATAATTTTAAGAGCGGTATCATACTGCCCGGATTCGGCAAATGTAACCGCCATCATAGCCTTTTCCAATTTTTCTCTTAAACTCATAACTTAACCTCCATGTATTAGGGTTTTCCCAATCATTTTCACTTTTATTATATCAAAATGCGTGCCAAAGCCCCAAACAAGCACAAGTTGCTAAGATTATAGTATAATTTAGCATTGTCAAAGATATCCCCAAATTTGCGTCTTTGTTGCGAGATGCAACAAAGACCTGGACTATCACCAAATATACAGTTATTTCAGTAGATTATCGACTATTGCAACATTACAAACATACTGTTGCATTCTGTAACAAAAAAAGATATTTTAATAAAAAAACCACCTATGCTGGAGGAGACACAAAACATGAACAAGTTCCGGTTACCGATTACTCTCAACATACGCCAGAAAATAATCGTGGGACTCAGTATTTGTATTGTTGCAGTAGGTTGCATCGGATTTCTTTCGCATCACTACTTGAGAAAAATTGAAAAGAAAGTTCACTTTGTTCACATTGCAGACGACTTGAAAAGTACTATATTGGAGATACGAAGATACGAGAAAAACTACTTCTTATATGGGCTTCAAGAAGATCTTGAAGAAAACAGCGAATACATAACTATCGCATTAAATACCATGGAAAAGATTGCTCCCGAATTGAAGGGATTAAGGGGCGCTACATACCTGAACACGCTCAAGGAAAAACTCTTACGGTATCGGGATTTCATGAAAGAACTTAGAAGTTACCATGGAATGGCTAACAAGAAAGTAATGGAAAGACTTAAAGAAGACATTCGAAACACAGGAAAGGAACTTGTTGAATTATCGGAAGCACTTATGGATTTCGAACGAAAAGAGATTCTTAACATAACCAAGCTTCTAAAAACCCAGTTGTTGACTGGATTGATCTTGTTTCTTGTTCTCGGGACTTTCCTTGTTCCATTCGTTGCAAAGAAAATTATAAGACCGCTACAGGTCATAGAAAAGACCACCCTGCGAATTGCCCGTGGTAATTTTAAGCCTCTTCCAGTCTATGACACCAGGGACGAAACCCAGCGCGTAGTCGAAGCGTTTAACAGAATGGTAAAAGAGTTGGAAAAGAGACAGGATCAGCTTGTGCAGGCGAAAAAGCTTTCCTCCCTCGGAACCTTGACTTCCGGCGTGGCACACCAGTTAAATAATCCCCTCAACAACATCTCCACATCATGTCAGATTCTCTTGGAAGAAGTTGAACTAGGAGACCTGGAATTTATAAAAAAGATGCTTGGTAACATTCACAAAGAGGTCAACCGGGCCAGGGACATAGTAAAAGGTTTGCTTGAGTTTTCGCGAGAAAAGGAGTTTTCTTTGAAGCTAACTCCACTGTCAGAAGTTGTTGAAAAATCAATAAGGTTGATTTCCAGCCAGGTTCCAACTGGTGTAGAAATTATTACTGAAGTACCAGAAGATCTAATATTAAAGCTTGATGTGCAGCGAATGCAAGAAGCCTTTCTGAACCTTTTGATAAATGCTACCCAGGCCATAGAATCCCCGCCAGGAGAAATATTTATCAAGGCAAAAAAGGATGAAACAAGAAAACAGGCTATAATAACTGTTGAAGATACAGGAGTCGGCATTCCGGAAAAACTTTTGAGCAATATTTTCGACCCTTTTTTTACGACAAAGGAAGTTGGCGCAGGCACGGGCCTAGGGCTGTCAATTGTGTATGGCATTGTCCAAAAACACAAAGGAACCATTTCGGTCCAGAGCAAACTCGGCGAAGGAACTCGCTTCACAATACGTTTGCCCCTCAACGTTGAGAACTGCTAGAAAGATAGACCATGGACAGACCAAGAATCTTAGTAGTGGATGACGAAGTTATAGCCAAGGAAAATCTGGAGCACATTCTAAAGAAGGAAGGCTATGAAGTTGTTAGTGTAGATAGTGGAACACGGGCCTTGGCTGAACTGGAGAAGAGAGAATTCGACCTGGTCTTGACGGACTTAAAGATGAAGCACGTTGATGGTATGCAGGTTCTTGAAAGAACAAAGAGCGCGTATCCCGACGTTGAGGTAATAGTAATAACCGGATATGCCACTGTAAGTTCGGCCGTGGAAGCCATGCAAAAGGGGGCATATCATTACCTGGCCAAACCGTATAATATCGAAGAAGTAAGAATACTGGTCAAAAAGGCCCTCGAAAAAAGAAAACTCAAAAGGGAAATCACCGAATTAAGACGCCTTATTGAGACCCAGAAAGGCACGTTACCCCTGCTTGGCAAAAGTCACAAGATGCTAGAGTTGAAAAAAACCATTGAACAGATTGCACCTACAGACTGCAATGTCCTTATCCTTGGTGAGACAGGAACAGGAAAAGAACTTGTTGCCAAACTGATACACCAGCTTAGCCCTAGGGCAGACAAAAGATTCCTGGCTATAAACTGCGGCGCATTTTCGGAGGAACTTCTTAGCAACGAATTGTTCGGACATGAAAAAGAAGCCTTTACCGGTGCCAAGGGGGTAAAAAAAGGTCTCCTGGAAGCGGCTCAGGGAGGCACAATACTTCTGGATGAAATTGGCGACATGCCCCTTTCAATGCAGGTCAAACTGCTAAGGGTGATACAGGAAAAAAAGCTGATCCGGGTTGGCGGTACCGAAGAAATACCCGTGGACATCAGAGTCCTTGCCGCAACAAACAAGGATTTAAAAAAAGAAGTCGGAAAGGGCAAATTCCGGCAGGACCTCTACTACCGCTTGAACGTTATAAGTCTTTATCTGCCACCACTCGTTGAACGAAAAGACGATATTCCTCTTCTTGCAAACCATTTCTTGAAAAAATTCTGTGAAATACAGGGTAAGAATGTAGAGAGAATCTCTGATGAGGTAATCGAAACCCTCATGCATTACGAATTCCCCGGTAACGTGAGAGAGCTGGAGAATATCATTGAAAGGGCGGTTGCTATAGCTCAAGGCCCTGTGATAGAGCTATCACACCTCCCTATTGACCTCCAGCAGCATCCCCATCTCATAAGGCGCCATAGAAGAAGAGAGTTTTTAACACTCGAAGAAAACGAAAGAGAATACATCGAGTGGGTTTTAAAGCAAACAAAAGGAAATAAAACCAGGGCTGCAGAAATTCTTGGCATAGATCGAGTATCTCTGTGGAGGAAGCTTAAACGCTACAGGCTTAAATCTCAACAGTGAAAAAATACTATTTTTCAGTGTTACCCGGGAGCTTTTACTATCACGTGGGTAAGAAACTTGCCGATCTAGGACAATTCCAGATATCCCTTCGCCAATTCACCATTCACTTTTAAAACTTCCTTTTTAAACTCCTTCTCCTCCTCGCCAACCTTGTCGAGGCTAGCCAACGCGGCCTTAGAATTTACAAAGCCCCTTTCAGGAACTTTTACCATGGCAGGCAAACCAATACCACTTACCGTAGCATTGTGGCCAATAAAACTCCCCCTTCCCACTTTACACTTAAAAAGTAATACCCTGAAACCAACAAACACGTTTTCTTCAACTTCAACAGGACCGTGCAAGATAGCTCCATGGGCAATCGAACAGTTAGGTCCTACCACTATTTTAGTGCCCATAAGTGCATGCATGATAACACCGTCTTGTATATTGGTGCCTTCTCCAATTATGATCGGGCTTCCCTCATCCGCGCGTAGAACCACTTGAGGTGCGACGTACACGCCTTTCCCTATTTTCACCTCTCCAATAATTTGTGCAGATGGATCCACATAGGCACCTTCTGAAACTGAAGGCCTCCTTTTTTCTCTATTCCACGAGGTAATTGGGCTTTCCCTAAGCATTTGCCTCCTCCATTCAATGCTTTTGGCTGACACTTTGTGCAAATCGTCCTGGTTTGCAGACGCAGCCCTAGGACCTTTTCAAACAAAACTTCCATTGACTTTTCATTGTAGCTCGAAAAGCGCTCCAATCATTCCATAATGAAACACATCAAAACCTTTACATCAAAAAGTTTATAGATGGAACTAAATTAACAGCTTGTTCGCGGATCGTCAATACGGCCACATGCGAAAAACTTCACAACCATTCTGGTCAAATTGTCCGCTATCTCGTCTACTCCTTCGTAAGTTGCCATGTTATAAGGATTTAAATTGACAACAAAAACCAGCCTCTATAAACGATGAAGTCATTTGTAACTCTTAGCACCTTCGCATGTGAGATACGATTTGAAACATTTTAAACTTTGCCGCAGGAAATTGTAACATTGTCTTTGATTAATTTTTTACACTTACCTTTCGTTACATATGCTTTTATCTTGGTCAGAAACATTTTGCACTCGGGAGGCAGACACGCTATCCTCATGACTCCTTTCCACGAACCTAGGCATTAACATGGGAGGAGATACTGCATATGACACCTGATATGATCCTAACCCTGCTGTACTTTTATTTCCGATAATTCTTTTTGTTATGGAATGGGAGAGGGTTAATGATGTTGTAATTACCACGATGGTTCTCTTGCCCTTGATTGGCCTTGTAACCCCGAAACAAGCATTTGTGGGGCTCAGTAGTGTTGCTGTAGTCTATATCATTGCAGTTATTATTATTGGGGCAGGTCTCGACAAAACCGGGGTAATGAATACGGTGGCAAGTCTCCTAATAAAGATTGCCGGAGACAGCGAATGCAGGGTGATGGCACTCGTGTCGCTTATCGTTGGTATAATTTCGAGCATGATGCGAAACATTGTTGCGGCAACCCTTTTCCTTCCCGCCACCCAGAGAATCTCCAAGCGTCTTAATATACCAGTCTCTCGAATTCTTATGCCCACTGGCTTTTGTGCGATCATGGGTGGAACCATGACCCTTGTTGGCGCAAGTCCAACGATTCTTTTAAATGACTTTATGGTAATAGGCGGCAAAAAGTTGGAACCATTCGGCTTGTTGACCCAGACCCCGATAGGGTGTGTTTCCTTGCCAGCGTAATAATCTATTTCCTCGTTCTGGGAAAATTGACCCTGCCCGCCAGCAAAGGAAAAGCAGAAGCCGGTGGCATTAGTGCGATGTTAACGAGAGACTACCCTCCGGTTGATGAAGCCTACGAAATTCATATACCTGAAAACTTTGAGGGGCCAAAAACTTTGGAAAAACTGGGAATAGGGTAGAACTTTCTGGTTACGGTTATTGCGATAGGCAACGCCGCTACTACGCTCAAAAGCTTGTCCCCTAAAAAGTCCGATACAATAGCGCCTGACGACGACATTGTAGTTCTAGGGCGGACACATAAACATCATGAAGCTTGCTGAATACATGAAGTGGGAAATCAAGTAGGGTTTGGATCTTTTTACCGATGACCTGGCGAGAACTAACCCGGGACTGGTCGAAACCGTAGTCTCTCCCAGATCACCTCTGGTAGGAAAAACATTTGGGGAAGTGAGATTCCAAGAACAATATCAGGTTAACCCAATAGCCATTTACTCTGGTGACAGGGGGTACCTGGCCGGGTTAAACGACGTAAGACTAAATATGGGGAATGCCATTTTGTTACAGGGACCATGGGATCGCTTCCGCATCATAAGGAATCAACCACAGCCCAGGGCTCTAACCTTTGCTTCACCACTGGAAGGAGAAATCCTGAGACCCGAAAAGGCCAAATGGGCCCTTTTCTGGTTAGCGCTTGCTCTTAGCCAGATTATATTTTTCAAAATCAAGCGTTCTGTAGCCCTTATGTCAGGAGCTCCGGGGATGATAATAACCGGCGTCCTTTCCGTGGACGAAACTTATCACTCAGTGGACTGTATAACGGTATTTATTTGGGGAGGCCTGATACCGCTGCGAATTGCTCTTGAACAAACCGGTACGGCAGCTTTTATGACAAAGAGTGTTCTTGATTCAATCGGACAGGTTTCGCCCGTAGTACTACTCGGGGTAATTGGAATTATGACATCGATTTTTGCACTGGTCATATCCAACGTTGGTACGACTCTACTCCTTGTGCCGCTATGCATGAACGTGGCATTGATGGCAGGAGGAGACCCCTGGACTGCAGCCATGGTTGTTGGCCTTTCTGCCTCTGACACATTCGCACTTCCGACATACCAGGTAAATGCCCTGATAAGGGACCCGGCGGATATAGAACCATTGACTGTGCGAAGGCGAGGACAGTTATGACCGTTATCTTTCTGGGCGTTGAGTTAACCGTAATCTACTTCCTGTACGGTGTTTAAGAGCGGTAAAGCTCTTGAAAGGTAGAATAATAAGAAAGCCGATTCTTTTAAAAAGCGGCTTCTTTTGACTTCCCTACTTTTTGTTTTCCTTTCTAAAGGCATAACACAGACCAAGAGTTACGAGTATAAGGGCAACACCAAAAATAAAATGGGCATCCATCTTTTTCTCCCCTTTGTTGACTCATCTAATCCTATTTCTCAGTTTAATACACATTAGCGCATTACACAATAGTTCCCCAACAATAATATTGACCCTTACTTTTCTTTTTTAGGTCTCCTGAGTTAAACAAAACACCGGGATGGTTTTGCCATTGGTTTCGTGCATAGCCTTCGGATCTGTGATTACAAACTCCACCTGTTGTTCCGACTCGTAGACCTCCCTGATACATCCGTCCAAATCACCATATTTCACCAAATGTTTAAATGGAACCTTCTTCTCCTCGGCTTTTTCACAAAATTTTTTGACCTCTTCTTTAGCTCTGTGTTCAAATTTTTCAAGCAACTTATCTGCGTAATTCCCCAAGGGTCTTGTATACTCAACATTAATTGGTTCAATATTGACTGCGATTATCTCCAAGCCCAATCTTTCAGCAAAACCAACAGCATAATCAATCACTACGTCTGAAAATTTGTCTCCGTAAGTGGCAACCACAACCTTGCCCTGTTCGGAGTCTCTTCCGCTAACTGTTTCTCTAGCATCATCGTGCAGCCCTGCCTCGGCAAGCGCAGCCGCGCTCGTATGATTCTCAATTTTGCTTTTAATTGTCCCGCCCTTCCTCTTGACATGAGGTTCTTCTTCCCCATTTTTCCCAAAAAACTTCTTAAAGATTTTATCAAACATAGCTAATTTATCTCAGGTCCGGAATATCACTTCGTTCCAGCTTACCATTGCAGTTTGTGCCGCTCGAGACTGAACTTTATTATTATTACACCAAGAAAACATCATAGACAAATGATATATTAATTTAGCCAACAATTAGCAGGTCCAGATGTAAATTGAGTTGCGTTGCTCCGAGGCATCAACTATAAGTGACATTGTGTCGGGCTCGTTAAGTAGAAGTAATGCAAACTACAAAAGGATTATGAGCCATGGTATTTTTCAGAAAATCGAAAAATGACACCACCGCCTATGACGATGATTTGCTTGATATACGGAACGCCGTTGAAAAAGCCAAGCTTCCCGATGATGTAAACACCATTGTGCAGAGGGAACTGGAAAGGCTTGAAAAAACTGATCCTTCTACTGCTGAATATTCAATCGCTATTAATTACATTGATTACCTGGTATCACTGCCGTGGCATCATTTTACAGAGGATAACCTCGATTTTGAGAGGGTTGAAAAAATTCTTGAAAAAACGCATTACGGTCTCAAACATGTCAAAGAGAGGGTTCTTGAGTACCTTGCGGTAAGAACTCTTTGCCAGTTGAAATCATTCAAAATACTCATTGTTGATGATGAAGAGATCGCCAGAACGAATCTGGAATACGTCTTGAAAAAGGATGGTTATGAGGTTGACACGGCAATCAACGGACTTGAGGCATTAAAAAAAGTCAGACTAAGTGAATACGACTTAATTCTCACAGATCTCAAGATGGAAAAGCTGGACGGACTTCAGTTGTTGGAAGAAGCCAAAAAGATCGCCCCACATACCGAAATCATCATGGTAACCGGTTATGCTACGGTTACATCCGCAGTTGACGCTATGAAAAAAGGTGCCGCACATTACATGGCAAAACCAATTGAATTAGATAAATTACGTGAAACAATAAAGTCAATAAAGAAAAGAAAGAGGCATCTCCAGATGGCAAGAGGACCGATACTTTGCTTTTCCGGACCACCCGGAACCGGTAAAACATCCATCGGGCGGGCGATCGCAAAAGCACTCGAAAGGAAGTTCATCAGACTTTCTCTTGCTGGCCTCCGGGATGAAGCGGAGCTCAGGGGACATAGGCGCACTTATGCTGGGGCGATGCCAGGGCGCATAATTCATGAAATAAGGCGCTTGGGAGTCAAGAACCCTGTTTTTATGCTGGATGAAATAGACAAAATCGGTCAGGATTTTAGAGGCGATTCAGCTTCCGTGTTACTCGAGATTTTGGATCCGGAACAAAACAGCCATTTCGTTGATTATTACTTGGATATACCATTCGATCTTTCTGGTGTTATGTTCATAGGTACAGCTAACATAGTGGATCGATTGCCGGCGCCTTTGCTTGATCGTTTGGAAGTGATTAATTTTCCTGGATACACAGAAAAAGAGAAGACCAAAATTGCGAAGTATTACTTAATTCCGAGACAGCTCAGAGAACACGGACTATCAAGTCTCGGACCTCGCTTCACGGACGAAGCAATTGTCAAGATAATAAGAGAATATACCCAGGAAGCTGGTTTGAGGAACCTGGAAAGAGAGATAGCCACTATTTGCAGGAAACTAGCAAGATTATGCCTCGGAGGAGACAGGAGCCAGTGTCCACTAGAAGTTGACGAATCTGTAGTTGAAAAGCTCCTAGGTCCCAGAAAATATGAATACGAGGTGGCGGCGGCAAGAAACAGGATTGGAGTATCCACCGGACTCGTATGGACAGAATTCGGCGGAGAAATCATTTTTGTTGAAGCATCAAAGATGCAGGGGAGCCAAAAACTGATCATGACCGGTTCCCTCGGGAAAATTATCCAAGAATCGGCCCAAACCGCTTTGAGTTATGTAAGGAGCAATGCCAAGAATTTCAACATTGATCCCGATTTTTTTGGAAACACAGACATTCACATACACATTCCCTCGGGTGCCATTCCTAAAGATGGACCATCAGCCGGTATCACAATTGTTTTTGCTCTGCTTTCATTGCTGACTGGACGACCAGCTCGCAGAGACATAGCATTGACGGGAGAACTAACGCTTAGTGGAAGAATTCTACCCGTTGGAGGCATTCGAGAAAAGGTGCTTGCGGCAAAGCGGGCCGGAGTCAATGTAATCGTCTTTCCATTACGCAACAAGGTCGACGTGGAGGAACTTGAAAAAGACGCCCTCGAAGGACTTGAGATTGTCTTTGCAAGAGAAATCCCTGACCTGATAGATATTGTCCTCTTGCCTCCGGAGTAGATGATTTTATCCGGTTGTCCTTCCATCGCATAAAAAAACAGTCCTTAATGAACCTCTGATTAATTAGCGAAAAAATCTTCATTCTTCCAGTGACATACTATCTAGTACATCGTTCCTAAAATAATATTGCAATATGTTACTGCTCATGGTATAAT
>JALXAE010000237.1 GCA_026992355.1 Syntrophobacterales bacterium
CGCCAAAAATGTGCGCCAGCTGGACATTAAGATACCCCTTTTCCAGTGCCATGGTCTTCCTGATCCGAAGTATGTTGAGCTTGCCGGGGAAGCTGCGAATGGTACAATTATGCCGTCTACCAGGCTCATGGTAGTAGATCAGCTTCCTGAAAATGATCCTCAAAAACCTGTGGTGCAAGAATTTGTTCACTTGTACAGAGATGTCTATCATTACGATAAAAAATACCCTATAAATACACACTCTGGTTATGCCTGGGATGCAATAATGCTTTTGACTATTGCTATGAAAAAGGCCGGTGTTGACAAAAATGCTATAAGGTCGGCTTTGGAACATATTGATGGCTACGTAGGTGTTAGCGGTATTTATAGGCTGACACCTGAAGATCACAATGGCCTTGGTGTTGATTCGCTAGTGCTTGTTCGGGTCAAAAATGGAAAATGGATTCTTTTGAAATATTAGAAAGACTTCGTGGAAAGGTCCTTGTACGCTTTCCAAATTGGATAGGGGATGCCGTTATGGCTTCCCCTACACTAAAAATCCTTAAGTCCCGATTAAAAGATGCTGATCTGGTAATAGTGGCCCCGAAGCATGTATGTGAATTGTTTAAATTCCATCGTCCTCCTGTGGAGGTACTTCCGGTACCTCCCGTAAAAAATTTAAAATCTTTTTTTAAAAATGTCCGAATTTTGAAAAAGAAGAAGTTTGAGGGAGCTATTTTATTTCAGAACGCTTTTAGTGCGGCCTTTACGACCTTCCTTGCCGGGATTCCCTTTAGAGCCGGACTAGATACCGACGGCAGAACATTTTTGCTAAATGTTGCTGTGCCCTTTGATAAGGTTAGAAATATTCACCAGGCGGAGATTTTCTACTTTATTGCTCAGTTTTTGACGGGATGTTTGCATCATGATGATGAATTACTTCCTAGCTTATTTGTGGAAGAAAGCGAAGTGGCTGTTGTTAAGAACAAATTTTCAATCGATCAGCCTTATTTGGTTGTACATCCGGGAGCAGCTTATGGGACAGCAAAAAGATGGTTTCCTGAACGATTTGCGAATGTGGCTAGAATGATACAAAAAGAGTTCAACTTACTAATTGTACTTGCTGGGTCGGAGCAGGAAAGTGCTTTATGTTCGCGCATTAAGGGTATGTTGAAAGATTGTAGGGTGATTAATGTGAGTGGAAAAACAAGTATCAGAGAAATGTTGGGTTTACAGGCGGGTTCTGAGCTTGTTATCTCAAACGATTCGGGGCCCATGCACACATCAGCTGCAGTTGGTACGAAAACCGTAGCCATCTTTGGTCCTACAAATCCAGAAAAAACGGGCCCCAAAAATAGAAATTGCAGAATCATCTATAAGAAGATAGATTGTGCTCCTTGTAAATTAAGGCATTGTCCTTATGGCCACAGATGCATGCAAGAGATAACAGAAGGGGATGTGTTTAGCGTTGTTTCGCAAATGTTGAGCAATACTGATACGAGCTAATGAGAGTCTTAATAGTAAAGCTGAGTGCCTTTGGGGATGTGATACACGCCTTTCCTATTGCAGGACTTTTGAAACAGATTCAACCTTTTTTAAAGATTGATTGGATTGTCGAATCTTCTTTTGCTTCCATATTAAGGCTTAATCCCTGGATAGATAACGCTATTGAAGTAGATACCAGGAAGTGGCGAAGGCAGGGGTTATTATCATTTAAAACGTTACAATCTATTGAAAACACCTTTAAAAAATTAAGATCCAAAAGATATGATTTTGTTCTTGATTTGCAAGGAAATACAAAGAGTGGTTTATTTACTGCTATTGCAAGGGCTTCTAGAAAGTATGGTTTTTCATCTAATATGACTAGAGAATTACCTAACATTTTGGCAACCGATGTCAGATTTTATGTAAAAAGCGAAAATATACGAAACCAGCTTGCAGAGCTTTCCATGCTGGCTTTATCTGACTATACGAGGACACAACCTAATTTAGAAAAACCAATTGATTTCCGATACATAGGATCTCCTGTTAAACTACGAATGGACTCTTTAGATAGGCAGAGAAAGCTCTTAGAAAAGATGGGACTTTTGCCGGATATACCTATTATTGGTATTCATATGGGTACCACCTGGGATACTAAGAAATGGCCTATTTATTTTTGGATGGAGCTTGCCCGTAGGGTTGTGGATGAATCCCTTGCGAGAATTCTCTTTTTCTGGGGTACTCAAGGGGAAAAAAAGGATATTTTTCGCGTGGTTAATATGAGACCGGGTCATTTTTTCGTCTGGCCAGGTGGTTCGCTGGAAGATTTGGCGTCGGCACTTCATTTTGTAGATCTGTTCATTGGTCCTGACACTGGTCCACTCCACTTAGCGGCACTTGTTGGTGTACCCACTATTTCTATTTACAGGGCAACCAAAGCTAGTCGAAATGCTCCAATTGGTAACAATCATATTGCTTTACAGGCTCCATTAGGTTGTAGTCCCTGTTTAAAAAAATATTGTAATAACAACAATAAGTGTGCAACTTCAATCCCTGTAAGAGTTGTATATGGGGCAGTTAAAAAAGTCTTTAATTCTCGAAGTTGACCCTGAATATGGAGCATCTTTTCTAGATAAAGATTGGCTCTTTTTCTGGGACGCTCCAGGGAGTGTAGAGTTTTTAAATAAAAGTAACAAGAATAGGCAAATACTTAAGTGGGAGTTGAATGGAGAAACGTTTTTTGTGAAAAAATTCTTCCATTTTTCTGTCAGTGAAAAGTTTGGTGTCTTTAATGAGTGGAAACAGATATATAATTTGAGAAGAAGAGGTTTCAATACTCTTGATCCTGTAGCTTTTGGCTGTGACCTGGAAAAGGGAATAGGCTTTCTAGTCACACGCAAAGCTCCCGGCTATTCTTTGGAAAAGTGGGCTACCGAGGAAGCTTGCAAAGATTTTAGTGAAGTTGTAAGGGCTAGTTCTTCTCTGGTTGGCAATCTCCATAGTCAGGGGTTTACTCACCAGGACTTGTATTTTTCACACCTTTTTTGGGATGAAAGGAAGAAATTAGTAACTTTAATTGATTTGCAAAGGGTTCGGCGTTCCGAGGTGAATATTCTGAATCCACTTGCTATTATCCATATAATCAAAGATATAGCCCAGCTTCTTTATTCTGCTTCCTTCTTCCTAAATTTATTTCAGTATACCAGGTTCAAGGAAATATTTTGGCAGGAATATTCCCATTACGTTCCTGAGTATTCCAATGCTTTAGTTAGGCGATTTGTTGATCTGAAAATGAAAAAGATTGCTAATCATGATAGAAAAATTAAAAAAAAAGCAGATAAATATGAATAAATAAAACATCTGCATACTTTGAGACTTTTTAAACTTTGAGGATAACTCTGTTTCATAGCAAGTCTCCCAGAGTTCATTTTTTCAAAAATATTTCATTCTTTGCTAAAATCTTCATAAGTGATAAATTTATAAAATCAGAAAAGTCTACATTGAAAGGGGGTTTTTTTGGAATGTTTAAAGAGGGAGATCTTGTTGTTTACCCTGCTCACGGTATCGGCAAAATAGAAAGTATTCAGACGAGATCCGTAGGTGACCAGAAACAAGAATTTTATATTATGCGAATTTTAGAGAACAATATGAAAATTATGGTACCCGTTCAGAATGCTGATAGTGTGGGCGTAAGACAGCTTATTACACAAAAGGATGTGCCCAAGGTTTTCGAGATTTTGAGGAAAAGAGAAATTTCTGTAAATGCTTCTACCTGGAACAAGAGATACAGAGAATACATGGACAAAGTGAAAACCGGGTCAATTTTTGAATTAGCTGAGGTCTTTCGTGATTTAAATTTAATAAAGGAAGATAAGACCTTATCTTTTGGTGAGAGAAAAATGCTTGATGCTACTAAGGCCCTAATCGTTAAGGAAATCGCACTGGTAGAAAATGAGTCAGAAGAAGCGATAGAAAAAAAGATATATGAATGTTTTGTATAAATCTTTGATGGCGCGTAATAATTGGAAAGGCACAGAGGGGTGTTTTTATGAACCTATCGTGGGTGTGGTTTGTACTCAGGGCACTTATCGTTGTAGTATGCGCTGTCGGGGGTTATTTCATAAGCAGCCAGATAAAGTATCTGCAATCCTATCAGTGGGCTGAATGGGCTGGTGCGCTTCTAGGTATAATATTTGCCTGCATAGGCCTTGCTTTAGAAAAGATAATTAAGCGAGTTCCTCTCAAAATCATATTGGGTGGAACTGTGGGCCTTATACTTGGTTTATTTGTTGCTCGCTTGATAGGAAGTAGTTTTACCAGCTTACAGAATCCGACGGTGCAGGTCAGCATTTACGTTATTTTATCCTGTATTTTCGGATACATCGGAATGGTCCTGGGAAGTATAAAATTTGCTGAACTTGCTTCTGGTTTTCCAAAATTTCCAAGATTTTCGGGAAAATCTGGGATGCCAAAAATCTTAGATACCAGTGTGATAATTGATGGCAGAATTGCTGATGTAGCGGAAACGGGCTTTATTGAAGGGCCCTTAGTTGTCCCTGAGTTCGTTCTGCAGGAACTTCAGCATATAGCCGACAGCCAGGATCCCCTACGGAAAGCGAAGGGGCGGAGGGGGCTAGATGTTTTAAAGCGACTTCAAAGCATGAATAATATAGAAGTAAAGATTGACAGACAGGATGGAGCTGTTGGCTCTCATGATGTTGATGCCAAGCTTGTGGAGTTGGCTGAGCGCATAGGCGGGAAAATAATTACCAATGATTATAACCTTGCCAAAGTGGCCGAACTCCATGGTATCGAAGTGCTTAACATACATAGATTGGCACATGCCCTAAGACCTCAGGTACTTCCGGGTGAAATACTCAAGCTTCAAATACTTAAGGAAGGAAGAGAGGAAGGACAGGGAATTGCTTATCTTGAAGACGGAACGATGGTTGTGGTGGAAAATGCAAGTCGATATTTGGGAAAGACGGTTGAGGCGGCAGTTACAAGCGTGCTGCAAACTCCTGGCGGACGAATGATTTTCACGACCCTAAAAAATGTTGAGGATAGCCGACAGCACTAATGTGACAACTGAAAAAGGGGAACATAAGGTCTATCGAGTTAGCTCTGATGAAGCCGGCCAGAGGATTGATTCTTTTTTGGCTTCAGAAGTACTTGATATTTCCAGAAGTTTTGCACAAAAACTTATAGAATCTGGCCGAGTAAAGGTAAATGGAGCTTTTTGCAAGCCTAGTTATGAACTGAGATGTGGCGATTATATTGAAGTTTCTCTCTTGTCTCGAGAAGAAGATAATCTGCCCTCCTTAAGGCCGGTTTCTATCCCTTTGGAAGTATTATTTGAAGACGATGATATAGTGGTTGTCAACAAGCCGTCTGGGCTTGTGGTACATCCTGGTGCAGGTAGAGAAAATGTGTCCCTTGTCCATGGTCTTCTGGCACATTGTTCCTCTCTGTCTCAAGTTGGTGCGCCTGAACGGCCGGGTATAGTGCACAGACTGGATGAGGATACGTCAGGTGCCATTGTTATTGCAAAAACCGACAAGGCTTATTGGAGTCTAATAAAGCAATTTCAGAATAGAGAGGTTTCGAAGGAATATATAGCGATAGTTTGGAACTGCCCAAAGAAAAACCATGGGGAAATAAGGACCTGCATGAGTAGGCATCCTAAAGATAGAAAGAAAATGGCCGTTTCTGATAGTGGTAGAGAAGCTATTACCATTTGGGATGTTTCAAAAAGATGGAGGAGTTTTTCTAAGTTAAGTGTGAAAATACTTACTGGAAGAACGCACCAGATAAGGGTTCACTTGGCTTACATTCATCATCCCATAGTTGGAGATGAAGTTTATGGTAAACATTCACGGCGGGTAAAGAGTATTAAAGATGCAGCCCTAAAAAAGCATTTGAAAAAGGTTAACAGGCAGATGTTGCATGCTTTCAGACTTTCTTTGTATCATCCAACTAAGGAAAAAAGGCTTGAGTTTGTGGCTCCTCTGCCGGAAGATATGAAGGAGCTTGTTCGAGTTTTTGATACTTTTTTAACCTAAGAGCCTTGTACTGTCAAAAAGTAGAGCTAAATAGACATTGGGGCGATTATGATTGGGTTCAGGTTTTGCGGACTTCGAATTTATACTTTTTTAACTATTTTTATTTTCTTTGTTGTTCTTGTTAATGCTTATTCTGGTCAGCAAAATGGGAAACAGAGACCACCTTTTCCGGTTGTGAAAGTTTTTACTGTTGTCGAAAGGAATGTTAATCCACCTGAGGAATACGTTGGTCATGTTGAAGCCATCAAATTTGTGGATTTGATAGCCAGGGTTGAGGGGTTTATTGAGAAGGTAAATTTTAAGGAGGGTGATTGGGTTAGCAAGGGAGATTTGCTTTATCAAATTGAAAAGGCTCCTTATGAAGCTCGAGTTAAAGCGGCTAGAGCTGATGTTGCAAAGGCAAAAGCGAATTTGGAGAGGGCCAGAAGATGGCTGGAGAGACTCAGAAGTGCAAAGCCTGAAAGTGTAAGAGCCTATGACATGGATAAGGCCATAGCCGATGAATTGTCAGCAAAGGCGCAGCTGGAAGCTGCTGAAGCAAATCTCCGACTTGCTGTAATAAATTTGAGATACACTGCAATAAAGGCTCCCATTAGTGGGAGGATAGGAAAGACAAAATACACGGAAGGAAACCTGGTGAATAGAGCCTCCGGTCCACTTGCTCGCATTGTCCAAATGGACCCGATTCGCGTAGTTTATTCTATTAGCGAAGATGATGTGCCAATGATCCAGGCTGCTATGTCGAGTTGTGGACCTGGTGCTGATAATCCCATTCTGCGTCCCAAACTGAGGTTTTATGATGGCACTGTGTATAACAAAGCAGGCAGGATAGAATTTGTTGATAACGAAATTGATCCCTCCACGGGAACAATTGCCGTAAGAGCAATATTTGAGAATAAAAAGGGATTGTTAATTCCCGGTCAATATGTGGTTGTTCTGGTGAGTAAGACAAAACCAAAATTAATGCCCATTGTGCCACAAGCTGCGGTTTTGATGAATAAAAATGGTCCTTACGTTTTTGTGGTTGGAAAAGGTGATATTGTTGAGGCACGACCTGTAGAGCTTGGTCCTTCTGTCCGCACCTTCTGGGCGGTGAAGAGGGGACTCAGAAAGGGTGATCTGGTGGTTGCCGGAGGACTTCATAGGATTCGCCCAGGTCAGAGGGTGGTGGTTAAGAAAGCAAAAGGATTCTAATGTTTTCTCAGATTTTTATCGATAGACCTCGCCTAGCAACGGTAATTTCAATAGTTATAACTCTTACCGGAGCCATAGCCCTTCTGAACATTCCAGTTGCCCGATATCCGTCCATAACGCCTCCAGAGATTACAGTTACGGCCTTTTACCCAGGGGCTAGTGCCAAGGTGATAGCCGATACTGTCGCTGCGCCTATTGAAAAGGAAGTGAACGGTGTCGATGATATGCTCTATATGTCTTCGTCATCTTCAAACGATGGCCGATATACTTTGTCAGTTACTTTTGCTGTGGGTACTGATCCCGACATAGATCAGGTAAACCTCCAAAATCGTTTGCAACTGGCTGTTCCGAAACTACCGAAGGAGGTAGTAGAACAGGGATTAATTGTAAGGAAGCGTTCATCAAATATAATGGCGGCAGTAAGTTTTTATTCTCCTGATGGTTCTCTGGATAAGCTTTTTTTAAGTAATTATGTAAGCAATCAAATACGCGATTCCCTCGTCCGACTTTCTGGTGTTAGTGATGTGATGATTTTTGGAGAAAAGGAGTACAGCATTCGAATCTGGCTTGATCCGGATCTTATGACCTCCAGAGAGATATCCGTGGATGATGTTAAAAAAGCCCTACGACTTCAGAACGTTCAGGCGGCTCTGGGTGCTATAGGCAGGGAGCCTATTAGCAAAGGCCAGCAGTTGCAATTTGTTTTAAGAGCTAAGGGGAGATTAAGCAAGCCAGAGGAGTTCAGAGACATCGTAGTCAAGACGAACAAATCTGGTGGAGTGGTTCGTCTTAAAGATATTGCCCGCGTGGAGCTAGGTTCAAGGTTTTATAGTCATGACTCCACTTTAAATGGTTCTCCAGCTGTAACCATAGCTATTTACAAGGCCACTAAGGCCAATGCCATAGAAACAATGAATCAGGTGAGAAACACTCTTGGGAAATTGGCTAAAAATTTTCCCAAAGGTATGGACTATCGTGTGGTTTTGGATACGACAAAGTATGTAACAGCTACTATCAGAGAAATCGTATTTACTCTTTGTCTCACTTTTATCCTGGTTATCTTTGTTAATTATGTTTTTCTTCAGGACTGGCGAGCTACTTTGATTCCCACCGTAACGGTTCCAGTTTCAATTATTGGTTCTTTTAGTGTGCTCTACGCTTTAGCTTACAGTGCCAATACCATTTCCCTTTTTGCGCTGATAATGGCCATAGGTCTTGTAGTAGATGACTCAATAGTGGTTGTAGAAAATGTTTTTCGCGTCATGAGTGAAGAGAAGGTTTCTCCTAAAGATGCTGCCATTATTACAATGAAACAGGTTACCGGGCCGGTAATTGCTACAACATTAGTTCTTCTAGCTGTTTTTGTTCCGGTTGCCTTTATGCCTGGTATCTCCGGGCAGTTGTATAAGCAATTTGCCGTTACTATATGCACATCGGTTTTAATTTCCACTGTCTGTGCCCTTACCCTTAGTCCCGCTATGTGTGCTACGATATTAAAGACGCCCAAGTCACGTGATAAGGGTATCTGGGGGGCATTTAACAAGGTTCTTAATTTTTTCAGAAGGATTTATGTATTCATTTCCGGCTGGTTCATTAAAAAGCTTCTTATTGCTGTCTGTATTTACCTTGTGGTCGCGGTTCTAACTTTTTACATGTTTAAAACACGTCCGAAAGCATTTCTTCCTCAGGAAGATCAGGGTTATTTCTTTGTGGATGTTCGACTTCCTGAAGCTGCCACTCTCCAAAGGACAATGAAGATTATAGAAAGAATAACCAGGGATATTAGTTCTATAAAAGGGGTCAAGGATGTTATTGGCGTGAGTGGCTTCAGCCTGCTGAGTGGTGCGGCTGAAAATGTGGGCCTGGGAGTTGCTATTTTAGATACATGGGAGCTTAGACAGGACAAAAAACTGCGTATAGAAAGCATTATCCGACAGGCTCAGCGCAAACTTTTCGCGATTGACGAAGCCACATGCTTTGCCTTTGAACCCCCACCCATTATGGGGCTTGGAAAAAGTGGAGGCTTTGATTTCAGATTATTGGCTCGTGGTAACCAGACACCTCAGGAGCTTTATGCCGTGGCTATGTCGATGATGATAGCCGCAAATCAACACCCGGCTCTACGGAGAGTTTTTACGACCTATACAGCGAACACACCGCAAGTATTCCTGAATATTAACAGAACAAGGGCTGAATATCTTGGGGTCCCTGTAGGAAGAATTTTTGCGACTTTACAAGCCTTTCTGGGTTCCGCTTATGTTGGGGATTTTAATTTTTTCAACAGGACTTATCAGGTAAAAATCCAGGCCGAAAGTCAATTTAGAGATGATATGTCCGATATCTTAAAGCTCTACGTTAGGAGCAACGGAGGATTTTTAGTTCCCTTAAAGAGCCTAGCTTCTCTGACAATTACTCTGGGTCCTAGAGTTATAACTCGCTACAATCAATTTCCTAGTGCCAGATTTATGGGAAATGCGGCCCCGGGTTTTTCTTCAGGTCAGGCTATGGATGCAATGGAGAAGCTGGCTTCCAAGATTCTGCCGTCAGGTTATGATTTTGCATGGTCATCCACATCTTTTCAGGAAAAAAAGGTTAGAGGACAGATTGTCGCACTTTTTTTGCTCGCAATTACCTTTGGCTATCTCTTTCTTGTCGGTCAGTATGAGAGCTGGACGATTCCAGTTTCCATAATTCTTTATGTGCCTCTGGCTGTGTTCGGTGCCCTATTGGGGCTTTTTGTTATGAGAATGCCGCTGGACATTTATACTCAGATTGGCATTGTTCTTCTGGTAGGGCTGGCTTCTAAAAACGCCATACTCATTGTCCAGTTTGCCAAGGAAAAATGTGAAGAGGGGATGAGCACATTTGATGCCGCTCTATATGGGGCATCAACAAGATTTCGACCGGTGCTTATGACTGCTTTTACCTTCATATTGGGAGTTGCACCTATGATTGTGGCTCAAGGTGCAGGTGCCATGAGTCGTCGTTCAATAGGAACCACTGTTTTTTCAGGCATGCTTATTTGCACTGTGTTCGGTATTTGTTTAATTCCTGTTCTGTTTTTTATGTGTCAGTCTTTGAGAGAGAAAGGGCAGAGATGGGTTACAAAGGCACGCTGATAATTCAGTTGAGCCTCACTCTTTTTTTAGTTGCTTGTAGTGCTGTTGGACCTGATTACAAGCCTCCGCATTTTGCACCACCTTCTGACTGGCAGTCCAAAAAAAGCAGGCAGATTCGGGTTGGAAAAGCGGTTGACAACAAGATACTAGCTAAATGGTGGAAGGTTTTGGGAGATCCTGTTCTGGTGAGGCTGGAAGAGGAGGCGGTTAAGAGTAATCTTGATATTAAGGTTGCTGTTTCCAGGGTGTGGGAAGCCCGTTATGCAATCGGATTTGAGAAGGCTCGTCTTTACCCTACTGTTGATTCTACCGGGAGTTATTCTCGTAAGAGAAGTGGGCTGTTGGAGAGCGAAACGGATTTTTTTGACATAGGTTTTAATTCATCGTGGGAACTTGATATTTTTAGAGGAACTAGACGTTCGGTTGAAGCGGCTATTGCTAAGCTAGAAGCGGCAGAAGCTAATCTTCAGGATGTATTGGTAACACTTACTGCAGATGTTGCTCTTACCTACATTAGTTATAGGACATTTAAGGCGCGAATTAAGGTTGCGAAAGATAACATAAGAATTCAACGTGAAACCTATGAACTCAATAAGTCGAGATATGAGGCCGGTCTTGCCGATGAGTTGATTGCCCAACAGGCTCTATACAACCTTGAAAGAACGCGCTCTTTAGTTCCCACACTGGAGATAGGTCTTGAATGGGCTAAAAATAAATTGGCGGTATTGCTTGGGAAAACCCCCAGGGAGATTAATTCTTTTCTTTTGTCTTCGGACGAAAAATTTCCGGAGGTTCCCAGGGAGGTCGTAGTAGGTATTCCTGCCGATGTTTTAAGACGTAGACCGGATGTAAGGCGAGCAGAAAAGGATCTTCATACTGCAACTGCGCTTATTGGAGTTGCCACAGCTGATTTATATCCTAGGTTTCATCTTTTTGGTACGATTGGCCTTGAGTCAATTCATGCAACGGATTTGTTCAACTGGTCGAGCAGGTTTTGGGAAGTTGGGCCTGGTTTTACGTGGAGAATATTTGATGCTGGTTCTATAAAGCAAAACATTAAGATTCAGACGGAAAGACAAAAACAAGCTCTTTTGAATTATGAAAAAACTATTCTGAAAGCTCTGGAAGAGGTGGAAAATGCGTTGATTGCTTTTGAGAAAGAACAGGAACGGAGAGAATCGCTTCTGAAAGCCGTTTCCGCAGCAGAAAAGTCAGAACAGTTGGCCAGCGACAGGTATAATGCTGGCCTTGTTGATTTTGTGACAGTTTTAGATGCCCAACGAGCAAGGCAGGCGTTACAGGATGATTTGGTACAAAGTAATGGAGCGGTGGTGTCTAATCTTGTGAGACTTTATAGGGCGTTAGGTGGAGGCTGGGAGAATTGGAAAGGACTCGTGCGTACCTCGGATTGATTATAGCAATGGTTTTGTGGGGAGGCTCTTTTGTAGCTACCAAAATAGCTTTAGCTGTTTATCCTCCGTTTACTGTTATTTTTGGCAGAATGATCATTGCATCGTTAATTTTTTTGCTTTTGTGGAAAAGAGTCGTTCCGAAATATTGGCGATGGAAGGACTTAAAATATCTTTTGGCTATGGCTTTTATGGAGCCGTGTTTGTATTTTCTTTTTGAAGGTTATGCCTTGAAATATACAACCGCTGGTCAGGCATCTCTCATTGTTTCTACTCTCCCGTTAATGGTTGGAATGTGTGCAGCTTTTTTGTTGGGTGAGGAGCTCAAACCCAGAATGGTACTTGGTTTTCTTATCTCCATCCTGGGCGTTTTTTTTCTTACTCGAGGAGCGGCTATTTCGGAAGCCAGTCCTAACCCCATCCTTGGTAATACCCTGGAATTCCTGGCTATGGTAGCAGCAACCGGGTACACACTACTGGTACGTTACATGAGTTCCAAATATAGTGCACTTTTTTTAACAGCCATTCAGTCTTTCGTTGGACTATTGTTCTTTGGCCCGCTTGCCTTCTTCCATGATAAGTTTTATCACCTTAAACCTCAGGTCTATGCCTTGTATTCTATTATGTTCCTTGGTGCCTTTGTAACGGTGATCGCTTATTGGCTTTATAACCATGGTATAGCCCGGATATCTGCTTCCAAAGCTGCTGCCTTTGGAAATATGATTCCTGTTTTTACGATTTTTATAGGGTGGATGATTTTGGGTGAGGTCTTGAACATGGCACAAATTGGGGCCTCTTTTCTTATTTTTTTTGGAGTAGTACTCAGCCAGGAGATGGGTTTTGTATCTTTTTTTAAGCTTTTAAGTGGCAAGATAAATTTTGCAAGGTTTGTAGTTAAATGAGTTGGCATTAGTATAGGGAGGAGATCTGTGAGGCTTTTGATAATTGGGGGATCGGGTTTTATAGGCTCTTATCTAACGTCATTTTTCAGAAAGTCGGGTTTCAAGGTTACAGTTGTTGCTCTTAGTGGAAAAAAGCCTCCTTTTTTAAACGAAGATATTGAATATGTTCAGGGAGATACGACGAAGGCTGGCTCATGGATGGAGGAAGTTCCAAAAAATGATGTTGTAATCAACTTGGCTGGATTCTCGATTGCCAGAAGGTGGAATAGCCAGGTTAAACAGGCTATTTTGAACTCGAGGGTTGAAACTACTCGCAATGTAGTCACTGCCATACTTAAAGGTAGGCCATCTCTTCTTATAAATGCTTCTGCTGTGGGATATTATGGGGATTGTGGGGAGAAATTGATAACGGAGGACAATCCTGGGGGAGAGGATTTTCTTGCCCAAGTTTGTAAGGCCTGGGAAAAAGAAGCCTTCAGGGCGAGAGATAAAGCTAAAGTAATTGTTACCAGATTTGGGGTCGTTTTGGGCAAACATGGTGGGGCTCTGTCCAAAATGTTGACTCCCTTTAAATTGGGGTTTGGAGGGGCTCTTGGTAGTGGTAAACAATGGTTTTCCTGGGTTCATATTCATGATCTTGCAAGAGCTATAGCTTTTTTGATTGACAATACCTATTTATCCGGTCCCTTTAACCTGTGTTCGCCCTGTCCTGTTCGTAATGCCGATTTTTCTAGGGCTTTAGCTGAGGTTATCCATAGGCCTGCTTTTTTTAAGGTGCCATCTTTTATTCTAAAATTGGTTTTTGGAGAGATGAGTTATTCAATGTTAGCAAGTTATAAGTGCATTCCTGCAAGGCT